>CAYNXQ010000018.1:0-11445 GCA_964401185.1 uncultured Gammaproteobacteria bacterium
GCGGCGCGGCGGCACGATCATGGTGCCGGCTTTCTCGGTCGAACGCACCCAGGAGTTTCTGTATACCCTGCACAATTTGAGCGTGCATGATCACACTCTGCCCAAACTTCCCATTTATCTGGATAGTCCGCTGGCGATTGATGCAGGCAAAGTCTACCGCCATTATCCCGAGTATTACGATCAGGAAGCGGCCAAGATGTACATGGTCGGTGACAATTTTTTGGAATTTCCCGAGCTCCGGATTTCGTACAACACCGATGATTCCAAACACATCAATGATGTTCCTGGCCCCAAGATGGTAATTGCTGGTTCGGGAATGATGAATGGCGGCCGCATCCAGCATCACGCTATTCGCTATTTGCCCGACCCCAACTCCACACTGATTATTGTAGGCTATCAGGCGCAGGGCACGCCGGGGCGGCATATTTATGAAGGGGCAAAAACAGTGCGAATTCTTGGACAAAAGGTGGAAGTCAATTGTGCCGTGAAAGCGATTGGCGGACTGTCGGCGCATGCGGATCAAAAGAAATTGCTGTCGTGGATTGGTGGCGCCAAGAAACGGCCGAGCGAAGTGTACTGTGTGCATGGCGAACCGCATGCTGCGACCGAGCTTGCCCATCGTCTGCGCGATGACTATGGCATGAAGACATTTGTGCCAGAGTTGGGAGAAAGTGTCCAACTTTAATTATCTCTCTTCTTTTTATAACTAAAAAGAATCAAAAAGTTTTTGAAAAAAAGAGGCACGTGTTGTCTGCCGACAACCGTGCCTTTTGGTTTGCCAATTACGATGTATTTCTTTTCTCGTGGCGACGCTGCATGATGTGCAGCACGTGCATACTCACCTCGATAGTCACGATCCACCCGATACAGAATGGCAGGGAAGTAGCGATACCGGTCAGAAACTTCATTTTGCCGATCGATCCGAGCTCTCGGAATTCTTTTCGGTATTCATCGAAAAGCGCTTTGGTTTCTTTATCAAAGAACATGGGCTGTACCTCTGCCACCAGTAAATACCTAGTACAGAAAAGTTGCAAGCTGGGTACTGTCCAATGGTTGCCAAAGTGTCAAAAATGCGCTATAGTATCAGGTATTATGAAGTTCAAACTCAAGTCTGATTATCAACCATCGGGCGACCAGCCCAAGGCTATCGAAGGCCTTGTTTCGGGTTTGGCAAAAGATTTTAAAAAGCAAACCTTGCTTGGTGTTACTGGTTCGGGCAAGACATTTACCGTTGCCAACGTGATTGAATCAGTACAGCTCCCAACGCTCGTGATTGCGCACAACAAGACCCTGGCGGCCCAGCTGTGCAACGAATTTCGTGAATTTTTTCCCGACAATGCGGTGGAATATTTTGTCAGTTATTACGATTACTACCAACCCGAGGCGTACATGCCCCATACGGATACGTATATCGAAAAAGAATCCCAGATCAACGAAGAGATTGATCGGTTGCGTCATGCCTGCACTTCTGCGCTCCTCACGCGTCGCGACGTGATTATCGTCGCATCAGTCTCGGCGATTTATGGCTTGGGTTCTCCCAGCGAATACGAGAAGATTGTTTTGCATCTCACGCGCGGACAGGCGCTCAATCGTCGGGCTCTTATGGCACAGCTGATCGAGATGCAATTTGAACGCACCAATGCGGATGTGCGACGCGGCACCTTTCGCATGCATGGCCAGGTGTTTGACATCATGCCGATGAACGAAGAAAAGATCTACCGGTGCGAAGTGGGCGAGTCGATCAAGACAATTGAATGCATTGATCCGGTGACGCGCAAAGTCATTCGCGAACAGGAAGATGTCTGGTTTTTTCCAGCCAAACATTATGTGGCTGGGCCAGACATGCGAGCCCGGGCGTTTACCAGTATTGAAAAAGAAATGCAAGATCAGTTGGCGCTCTTTCAGAAAAAAGGAAAAGTATTGGAATATGAACGGCTCAAACGACGAGTCAAGTACGATTTGGAAATGATCAAAAATATTGGCTACTGCAATGGGATCGAAAATTATTCTCGCCATTTTGATGGACGAAGCGCTGGGGAACCACCATATACCTTGCTTGATTACTTTACTCACGGTTCCCAAAAATTTTTAACAGTGATTGACGAATCCCATGTGACGTTGCCCCAAATTCGCGGCATGTATTTTGGCGACAAAGCGCGCAAAGATACGCTGGTCGAGCATGGCTTTCGCTTGCCCTCCGCGCGGGACAATCGGCCGCTGACGTTTGATGAATTTGAAGCGAGAACCGAGCAGACGATCTATGTGTCTGCCACGCCAGCCGAATACGAGATCAAAGAAAGTGATCAGGTGGTGGAACAAATTGTTCGTCCAACTGGCCTGATTGATCCAGAAGTGATTATTCGTCCGATTACTGGGAAGAAAGAATCTGCTCAGGCGTCACAGGTAGAAGATGTGATCGTCCGAATCGAAGAGCGGATTGCGCAAGGCGAACGAACACTCGTGACAACCCTCACAAAAAAGATGGCCGAAGATTTGACCGAACATTTGAAAGAAAAAAAGATCAAAGTAGCTTATCTCCACAGCGATATTGATACGCTCGAGCGCATTGATATTATTACCAATTTGCGCCGCGGTACGACCGATGTGATTGTGGGGGTCAACTTGCTCCGCGAAGGGCTCGATATGCCAGAGGTATCGCTGGTTGCGATTCTGGATGCCGACAAAGAAGGATTTCTTCGCAGCGAAACCAGTCTGATCCAGACCATCGGCCGCGCGGCGCGCAATGTGAATGGCCAGGTGGTGCTCTATGCCGATCAGATGACGGGATCCATGGAGCGCGCCATTGCCGAAACCAATCGCCGTCGCGAAATTCAACTGGCGTACAACAAAGAGCATGACATTACGCCAAAAACAATTCAAAAAAAGATCCGCAATATTCTGGAAGAATTTGGGATCAGCGAAGAAAAGGCGACGAGTCGGAAGAAAAAAGGACAGCACGGAAAACGAGATGGTGTGCTGGCGCTGGATCTGGTAGGCGACACTCGGCCAATGAAAGAAATTATCAAAGATAAAGAATTGCAAATGCGCGAAGCGGCCCAGAGTTTGGAGTTTGAATTGGCGGCGATTTTGCGCGATGAGATTCGCGAACTGCGTGCGCGAGAGAAAGTGCAGGAGAAAAAGAAATAAAAAAAGAATGCCCCGGACACTCGTGTGTGCCGGGGCGAACCAAAGTCGATTTGTGTATTAGGAGCTTCGTAGCTCACTGTGCGGCTTACCACCGCCAGCGTTCTACTTACCCTCGTCAAGGGTGCTCCGACGTTTCCTCCTTGGCCATTGTGGCCAGTTGTGATCTCTTGAGTTCGCTGTTGGCCGGTTGCGTGGTGCGTTGGCCTGTGTCGAGTTGAACCCCGAGAGATCAGCTTTTGTTGAAGACACTATACTATAAAAAATCGATTTTGTCAAGAGGGTGATGGGGATAATTGATAAATTATGGCTAAAATAAGGCAAAAAGTACTATTTACTCTGGCTGGGGCGGCGCTCTGGCTGGTTTTATTTATCATCTATACAAACGCCGTCATCTTAAGCTCTTCTAGACCTCAATTCTCATCTCTCATCTCTGCACCCACCTCAACTATTGCCCTGGTTTTTGGCGGCGGGATGAAAGACAAAAATACGATGAGCGATATGCAGAGGGCGCGCGTGGTTCGCGGAGTCGAGCTCTACCAGGCGCACAAAGTCGACAAGCTTCTGATGACCGGAGACGATGGTGCTTTTCGCGTCGATGAAGTAGATGCTATGCGACAATATGCGATTGATCATGGTGTTCCTTCAGCTGATGTCGCGGTTGATCCGCATGGGTATCGCACCTACGACAGCTGTTACCGCGCCAATAGTATTTTTCATCTCACGCGTGTGGTCGCCGTATCACAGCCATTTCATTTGCCGCGCATCGAATACCTGTGTTCGCATCTGGGCGTCTCGATCATGCCTGTAGCTGCTGAGGACAATCTGCCACTGTATGGCAAAACCCGCAACGAAGTCCGTGAGATTCTGGCGCGAGTGAAAGCGTGGCTGGATATCGAAATTCTTCATCCATTACCACAGGTGACAGCAAAGTAAGCAGCTTAAGCAAATTAAGCAGAGTACGTACGATACGCGCTCCATAAACGAAAACTTCTCCCACTTGGGAGAAGTTTTTGGCTGAAGTCAGAAGACTGAACGCTGGAGTCAAATTATTGGACTTCCACACTCACATCATTGCTGTAACTGGCGCAGGTGTCATTTTGACTATTCTCGGTGAGGCACAGGCGGAAGTGCATCGTGCCGGTGGGCAGTTTGCTCCAGACTGCTTCGCGGACTGTGTAGAATTGTCGGATCCAATAATCATGACCAGTATGGGCTGGATTCTCGGCTGGTCCGCGGATGATGATAAAGCGATTGGCGTCGGTTAATTTTTTGCTCGTGTCCCAGGTCAATTTCACTGATCCGCCACCCAGGGCTTCGGCATGAAGGGTGAGATCGGCATCGGTTGCTGCTGGCTGCATGGTCTGGTCGCCAGATGCAGTTGTTGTCGTGTTGACATCTCCGAGGGTGGTATTACTCACATCGGTCGTGACATAACTTGGTGTTTGGCTGTCGCCATTGGTATTGTCTGCATTCGTGTCCGCGTCTTTGCTGCAGCCAGCGCCGACGAGCATGAGCATGAATGCCCCCACGCCCACGATTGTCCAGGTCCGTGACATAAAAGTATGAAGAAAAATAAATACTGTATGTGCTGTATCGTAGCGTGGGGCAAGTACGCCGTCAAGTCATTTTTCTGTTGACAAGTTGTGGAGGAACAGCTATAGTGAATAGGCTCTTTTGACAGGAGGAAACTGGATCGGCCCGACAAGGGTCTTTTTGCTATTGGTATGCAAGACAAAATCGTTATCACTGGCGCACGCGAGCACAATTTGAAAAACATCAGTCTGGAACTTCCACGCAACCAGATGATTGTCTTTACCGGACTGTCTGGATCGGGCAAGTCCAGTCTTGCTTTTGATACCATTTTTGCCGAGGGTCAGCGCCGCTATATCGAAAGTCTTTCGGCCTATGCGCGACAATTCTTGGGAGGCATGCAAAAGCCGGATGTGGACGAGATCGATGGGCTCTCACCGGCTATTTCGATTGATCAGAAGGCCCACAGCGCCAATCCGCGTTCAACTGTGGCCACCATCACCGAGATTTACGATTATTTGCGCGTGCTCTATGCCCGCATTGGCAAGCCGTATTGCCCGCTGTGCGGAACCAAAATTGAAAAGATGACGACCGATCAGATGCGCGACAGCATAGTAAAAATCCTGAAGCAGGAAAATAAAAAAGCAAAAAAGCAAAAAAATAATGACGGACTGACTATTCTTGCGCCAGTCGTGCGCGGCAGAAAAGGGGAGTATTACCAGATGCTGTACGATACGTACAATTCTGGGTTTCTGGAAGTGCGGGTCGATGGCACGATGAAAAGTTTGCGCGAACAGATTGTGTTGGACAAAAATTCCAAGCACACGATCGAAGTGGTGGTCGACAAGTTGCCGGTAGCCGATATGGATCCGGCGCGTCTAGGCGAAGCAGTGGAATCGGCCGTGGATCTGTCCAATGGGCTCGTGACCGTGATTTACCCGGATAGTGATGAACAGATTTTTAGTGCGGATTATTCCTGTCCCAACGATGGCTATAGTTTTCCCGAAATCGAGCCGCGCCTGTTTAGTTTCAATAGTCCGTATGGATACTGCGCTGCCTGCACTGGGCTTGGGACCAAAGAATTGTTTAGCGAAGAAGTCTGCCCAACCTGCCAAGGCAAGCGTCTGAACGACAATGCCTTGTCCGTGAAAATTCATGAGAAAAATATTTGGGAAGTGACATCGCTCCCGATTGGCGATGCCCAAGCGTTCTTTTTGGCTGCCGAAAAAAGTATTGCCAAAACCGAAGAAGAAATCGCCGCGCCAGTCTTCAAGGAAATTGGCAACCGTTTGCGATTTATGGTGGATGTCGGGCTCCAGTATCTGACCCTCAATCGTACTGCTGGCACACTCTCGGGCGGGGAAGCGCAACGCATTCGCTTGGCTTCGCAGGTGGGTACACGACTGGTGGGCGCGCTCTATGTGCTCGACGAGCCGACCATTGGGCTGCATCAAAAAGACAATGCACAGCTGGTGTCGACGCTGCGCAACCTCTGCGATGTTGGCAATACCATTATTGTGGTGGAGCACGATGAAGATACGATTTTGACCAGTGATTGGATCGTGGACATCGGGCCAGGCGCCGGCACGCATGGTGGGCATGTGGTTTTTTCTGGACCACTCGAGCTTTTGCTCGAAAAAGGAAAAAGGCAAAAGGAAAAAGGCAAAAATTTTGGTTGTGCAGTCATCGGAGATCCGGCGAAGTCGCTGACCGGCAAATATCTGCGAGGAGAAATAAAAGTAGCGGTGCCCGAGACCCGGCGCAAGGTGGATGAATCCACGCCAAAAATAAAAATCAAGGGTGCCTCCGAACACAATCTCAAGAATATCGATGTCACGATTCCGCTTCGCCGGCTGGTGTGTCTTACCGGCGTGTCTGGTTCGGGCAAGTCAACTCTGATGCACGATATTCTCTATCGCGCTGTGGCCAACAAGCTGCATCACGTGGACAAAAAGATCGGCGCCCATCGTTCGATCACTGGTTTGGAATACATCGACAAGATTATCAAGATTGACCAAAGTCCGATCGGCCGCACCCCGCGCAGCAATCCTGCCACCTATACCAAGGCGTACGATGCGATTCGCGAACTCTATGCCTCGACTCCAGAAGCCCGCATCCGCGGCTACAAGACCGGCCGGTTTAGCTTCAATGTGCCGGGCGGACGCTGCGAAAATTGCGAGGGCCGGGGCACACTGGAGATCGAAATGCATTTTCTTCCCAGTGTCGAGATTGTCTGCGATGTCTGCCGCGGCGAGCGCTTCAATCACGAAACCCTGCAGGTTTTTTATAAAGAAAAAAATATTGCCGAAGTTCTGGCGATGACGATCGAAGAAGCCGAGAAATTTTTTGCTGATATTCCGTTTATTGCCGACAAGCTCAAAGTCTTGAATCAGGTTGGTTTGGATTATCTTACTCTCGGTCAATCGGCCACCACGCTCTCGGGCGGCGAAGCCCAGCGCATCAAACTCTCCAAAGAATTGGCCAAGAAGGGGACCAGCAAAACGTTGTACCTGCTTGATGAACCGACCACTGGCCTGCATTATGATGACGTGCGCAAGCTGGTGGATGTATTGCAGCGTTTGGTATCTGCGGGCAATACAGTGATGGTGATCGAACACAATCTGGAAGTAATCAAATGCGCCGACTGGATGATTGATCTGGGGCCAGAGGCAGGGGACAAAGGCGGTGAAGTGGTAGCCACTGGCACACCCGAACAGGTAGCCAAGACGGCCAGAAGCTATACGGGTCATTACCTCAAGAATACTCTGAAAAAAGTTTGATAAATAAATAAAACCTCCCTTTGATGCGCTTGGGGAGGTTATTTTTTTTCTTCTTCCACAGACGTCATCGGTATGGGCAAGATGAGTGCGGCAATCGCGGTTGCGAACAATTGGAACCCTGCCATCACCAGAAATGCCGTGGCAATGTCGACATATTTGGTGGTAATGCCAAAGAGCACAAGTGAAAAGGCATAGAACATGCTGCCCGAACCATCCACATCACCCCAGGCAGCCGCCACATGGTCGTCACGATTGGCGATTTGGAAGAGCGCTTTCCAGGTCGGGCCAGCCAGGGCGCGCGACAATCCCATCATCACCTGGACAAAGAAAAATCCGGTGGTGGAAATGATAAAATGAAGCGTCGTCAGAGCCAAGGCATTTAGGAAAAACCCCAGCAGCATCATGGCTTTGAGCGTGCCGATTTCTCGGCCCAGTTTGCCGACAATTTTTTCCAGGACTCCTGTGGCGAGCACATAAATGGCATAACCCCAGAGTCCATCCAGCGGATTGCCGCCGATCGACTGGGCAAAAAGAACAAATCCCGGACCCATCGCGCCTTCGGACAAAAACCAGAAATTGCTGCTCCAATGCAGGATTTTGAGGGGATTCTTTGGCAGCATGTGTACCCCCTTTGGCTGCTGGTCCGAGCATAGCATAGTCTGGTCATTTTTCCAATTCTTGCTATACTCTCAAGAGTCCTATGATTCCTGACTTGGAACATGTCTTGAACCAATTGCCAGATAATCCTGGTGTCTATTTTTTTTACACCGGAAAAGAATTGGTATACGTCGGCAAGGCCACCTCGCTGCGCGATCGGGTGCGCAGTTATTTTCGTGGCCAAAAAACACCGCGGCCAGTGGAGGATATGCTCCATACGGTCACGGCGATCGACTGGCAAGTCACTGATTCGGTGCTCGAGGCGATCGTGCTTGAGTCTCTGCTTATCAAGAAACATCAGCCCAAATACAATGTGCTGGGCAAAGACGACAAGAGCTGGAATTATATTGTGATTACAAAAGATCCATATCCGCAGGTCAAGACTATCCGCCAGCATGAGTTGGCTCAATTGCAAAAAAATTCGAAATTGGATTTTCTTCATCTTTTTGGTCCATATCCCGGACTCAATGGCAAGGCGACCATGAAAGTTTTGCGCCGATTGTTTCGCATTTCATTGTGCAAACCCAACCAGGGCAAGCCATGCCTCTACTATCAGATGGGACAGTGCCTGGGAGTGTGCACCGGAGAAATTTCGGCAAAAGACTACCGCGCCAAAGTGATTCGACCGCTGGTCGCGTTTCTGGGTGGAAGAAAGAAAACGCTGGTGAAACAATTGGAAATACAGATGAGAAAAGCGGTGCGTGCCGAACAATTCGAAGAAGCAGGTCGTCTGCGCGATCAGATTTTTGCCCTGGAGCATATCCAGGATGTCACGTTGCTTAATCGATCGTTTGTAGGCGATCAGACTTCAGACGTCAGACTTCAAGCCGAAGACCGAAGTCCAGCATCCGAAGTCCACCGAATAGAAGGCTACGACATTTCCAATTTGGGCTCGACTGGTAAGGTGGGGAGTATGGTCGTGTTTGTCGACGGGGAGCCAAGTAAAAATAATTATAGAAAATATAAAATTCGTACGGTCGAAGGTCAAAGTGATGTGGAATGTCTGGAGGAAGTGATTCGCCGCCGTTTGAAACATACCGAATGGACGTATCCAGAGGTGTTCTTAATCGATGGGGGTAAGCCCCAGGTGAATCAGGTAAAAAAAGTTTTTGCCGAACTTGGTGTTACTGTTCCTATTGTGGGAATTGCCAAAGGTCCAGATCGAAAAAAGAATGAGATTATTTTGGGCTCCAAAGACAAAGATTTTGTGCGCTGGGTCTACGGGAATACCCGTACGTTGATCGCAGTGCGTGACGAGGCGCATCGTTTTGCAATTACCTATCAACGTGCCACGCGAAAATTGCGATAAATTCTCGACGGGTTTGGGTGCGTCATGATATGCTATAGGCATATTTTTGTTATGCCACGCGAGCGCATACGTGCCGGAGAAGAAGAAAAAGTAAAGAAACAGACAGCCGAAGCAGCAGCTCCGGATGTTTTTGAACAAAAAAAGAAGTTTTTTGACGAGCTGGTGGAGAAAGTAGATAGCTGGGGACATTCCGAATTTGATACTGATGTCGCTACTATAGTAAGGGCGATTACAGAACATTCTGTAGAAGATGGGGTGGAATTGATCGATCGGTTAAGTTTATCACCAGTTTATTTGTTTCAAATTTTAACTTCAACAGAATTTCGTATAAAACATCGAGGGTTAATCGAAAAAATTATCGAACGAGTGCAGGAACAAAAAAAATTTCTTATTTCTCAAGATGCTAATCTTTCGTTTAATGCCTTTAAAAGCTGGAATAACATCCCAGCAGAGACGGATATAATCTTTGCAAAATCCAACCGAGAGAAACGTTTAAATAATCCTCGCATTGCAAATATCTTGGGTCAAGTCGATGCCTATTACGCGCCATTTATTGCGCAACAAGAATTAAAAGAAAATGACACCGGAGAAAACAAGAAACGCGATGGGGTGAAAATGGCCGAAGACTATTTGGAAAAAATCGAAGGCGCTCTGAAAGGTCAGTACTATTCGGCGCCGATTCGCGAAATAATTCTGGATCATAAACAATCAACCGGCGAGCTCGTTTCCACCACGATCTTCCCCAATCAGTGGAAAGAATTTTCTGATCTAGATATTTCTACCCCAACCAAAGTATGGCAAGCCGTAAAGAAAGATCCGCGTCTGCGCGAGGCGGCACGAACACTCATCCTTAGTGAGGTTACGGAAGTTGGACGAAAGGCAAGAAAAAATCAGAGTGGATATCTGGCTTCAATCAACGCTAGTGATTTTACCGATGGTTTATTCCACAATAGTCATCTCGATAAAGAGATAATTGATGAGCTTTTACAAGTCATGGATATTGACCTCAAAGATCCAAGTATTGCTCGCAAGCTCAAAAAAGCCGAGTACAAGCCGTTGGCCGTGGTCGCCGATGTGGAAAAGCAATCGGCCAAAAAGCAATTGATTGCCGAGGTAAAACAGAGAATACAGGTATATCATCCCGGGGTATATGATCCGGACAGTATTCAGGTTGCGCCTAATCCTCAGACGGGTAACTACGAAATCTCGGCTGTACCGCTAGAAAAAACAGAAGTCAAAACTGGCGAACTGAATTTTGATTTGGAGACGTGGGAGAAACATGAGGAGTACCTGTTGCCGTCAGAAAATCCGAGAGGAATTAAATTTTTAGGATTAAAACCGATATTGCTCGTGAACGCAAGAGGAGAAGACGGAACATTTAGGTTTCCTGATGGAGGTGGCTGGTCAGGACCTCAATTCAGAGATGTTGAACTTGATTCTTTTCAAGAGGTGGACGGCCGTAATCATGTTTGTATTAATGGCGAAAAACAACTTTTATTCAATGGTTTGTTAATAAAAACTCCTGGACCAGTTGATCTTGTGACACTAGGTGATGGATTGGTATGTATCGAAGCAACAAATACAAAAGATGGTGATGGGATTTACATTGCGCCCATTACTGATTTACTGCCATCCGTAACAGTATGGAAGAAGGTTGGTGGAACAAATGATCTGGAGACCAAAAATTTGGCGTTTGACAAAAAGACAGGCAGGATCAATTTGTTAGCCCGTCACAGAGAAAAAGGGAGTAAGGATTTTATTTTGTCTTCTGAAAAAGATGGCGCGGATAGTAAACTTTCGTATTTGGAGGGGAAAGCGCGCGATCTCATTGCTTTGGAAAATCAGACCGTAGTTATTTCACGAACATTTCCAACGGAAAGTCTTATTAACGTTAGTATTCCAGGCCGGAGCTCAGAGGGATACGATTATATTTTTGAGGATACTATTCACGAAGAGAAGGCGGAAACAGTATTTTTGGCCGAACTAAAAGATGCTACTTGGAAGAGCAAAATTTACCTTGGA
>CAYNXQ010000019.1:0-10494 GCA_964401185.1 uncultured Gammaproteobacteria bacterium
TACTACGCACTTCCCACTGGCGGCCCGCTCTATCAATTCTATGGCCAGATGATTTATCAAGGGCAAAAACGAGAATATATGAATGTAGCCATGGGGCTCGTTGGGGTGAAAACAAGCTACTTTGTGGTCAATTCGTACTGGGCCAATAATGATAAAATTATCGCAGGGGCAAAAAAATCTGCCGACAGTTGGCAGATGATTGACAATGGAGCGGTTTGGATTTTTATCTATCGCGCTCAATAAATAAAAGAGGCGCGGTGTGTGTGAGTGCTCTTGCACTGCACACCACCGCGCCTAAAGGGCCAAGGAACCAAAAGTTCCAAAGACCCAAACACCAAGGGCTACTCGCGGGGACGCAACAGACGACCGTCGCCGTCCCAGCCGTCGTCGAGCCAGCCCCAGCTGAGGCACCACCGACCGCCGCCCCAGTAGAGGTACGGCACACAGCGACGGCCGCCCGGGCCGCGCCAGATGGTTCCTGGGAAGACCAGGTAGTACTTCCGGAATTCCTGCGGAATCTCCGCCTGGTGCTCGAGCAGGTACTCGGCGTGGATCTGGCCATAGTTGGCCTTGAGCTCTCCACGAGCGCGACTGACGAGCTCTTCGCCGTTGATGGAGTCCTCGCCGCTCTTGAGGAATGTGGTGAGGATCAAGTCCTTGACGGACTTGATCTCGGGGATGAACCCGACGTCCTCGAGGAGCTTCCAGCCGTCGTGGGTCTTGTCGAACTTGAAGTTCGTGATATCGACGACTGACCAAGGATTCTCCTTGCGAAGAAATCGCTTGAAGGCCGTGAACCAGGTTTGTCCGTCGGCGCCGGCAAGCTTTTCGAAAAAATCCTTGAGCGGTCCAGCCACCGTGGCCAGAGCGTTCGTATCGAGCATGTTGGTCATGGTCGATTCCTTTCTGTTTGTTGTTCAATGCCCAATGACTACCACCATAGTAATCACCAGAGCCATGCCAACCATACCACGATAAAAACTAATTGTCAACCCCTTCCATGCGATTCAGAATAAATAAAAAACCGTTAGAGAATGCATTGACTCGCTAACGGCAATGAACGACTAGACCCGCGACCCGAGCAGGTGCGCTCGGCTATAGCGCAATGCTCGGAAGGGCAGGCTCTCGCCCGTGGGATCGAGCATGGTGAGCGGAATCGCCACCAAACGCTTGAGGAAGTACGGCAACCCGTTTCCTTCCACCAGCGTCGCCTCGAGCGGAATAATCGAGTAGCCATAGTGGCTAAAGGCGAAATCAGCCTGGATCAGCTGAAGGAGATCGGCAATCACCATGGGGTACTGCTTCCACATGACCCGCATGCTTCTCACAGCAAAAGAAATTTCATCGAGCGTGTTGAGTCCCTCATTTGACCAACTGATCAAAATCTCAGGGACACCCAGACGGATCAGATAATCACGCGCGGCCTCACCCTGCGGATGCGGATTGTCGGCCGTACCGCCACCAGAGATGATGATGGGGAGGGTATCCCCGCGCTTTCTACGCTCCATAAAGATCACCTGTGCCATGGTGAGCCGCGTCTTGAGATCGACTCCAATCGATCCATCCGGCTCGAGAAACTGACTCAAGACCACGATGCAATCTGCGCCACCCGTGTAATCGTGCATGTACTCCTCCTTCAAGGCGTATGCCTTAGGCCAAGCCTAGCACAAGAAGGTGCAGATGTCAACCCCCATACAATTCAAGCAATCGTCCAATATACTCTTCTTCGGTCTGACGGAGCGGCGACTGGGCAATCTTTTCACTCATCATCTGAAGCGCTTCGGGATGAAGCATGCAAAAGCGCAGACGGTCGGTAAGAGCAAGCGCATCTTCGGTTGCAAAGGTAAATCCATTTTCCCCTTCGGCAATCAGCTCTGCGATCCCCTCGACATTGCTGGCCAAGACCGGCACACCAAAAGAAAAACTTTCGAAAATCACAGTCGGAGAATTTTCATAACATAGCGATGGCACAACAGTGAGGTCAATACCGGCAAACAGTTCGGGCAGAGCGTCACGACTCACCTTGCCATGAACGACCACCTGGGGCACGCCCGCAACGAGTGTCTTCACCTGATCCAGCTGTGAGCCGCTGCCAGCAATATGAAGCGCTATCGGCACCGAAGCTGTGGTGATCAAATTCAAAAAAGTTTTGACAAGAAAAAGAATGCCTTTGTGTTCTTCGATCTGACCAAGATACAAAAGCGCAAGACCAGCGTGTGATTTTCTTGTCCGCAACTGCCCCGATGAGGTGGTTGGGTTGCGCAGAAACACCCGCTTGGATCGAGGGAAAAATCCGCGGGATTCGTAAAATTTGAGCAGAAACTGCGAGGGTGAAATCACGACATCTGGCGAATCGAACAGCCAGCGCACCATAGCGCTATAGATCCGTACGGGGAAACCCGTATACCGCCAGGAATGTTCTTGATTTTTCCGAATAATGCCGCTCGGCTCGACCAGCTGGACATCGTGGACGGTATGAACATATCGTGTGTTCAGTCGGCGAATGAAGCGCGGGATAAGGAAACTCATGCCCATGAGATTGTGGGTATGAATCACATCGGGTTTTTCCTCGGCAATGATCCGGGCCACAGCGCGCGCTGATGAAATATGAAAAAGATCAATCACATGCCACAGCACCCGCGCCAAAAAATGGTGATGATGGGCTTCGGTATAAAAGAAGATGTTCTTCGGATGATACCGGTAGATGGTCAAATCTCCCACCACTTCTTTTTCTGGTCCATATGGCGTGGTTGTAATCACGACCACCGTATGCCCGAGCACCAGGAGTCCTTGGACGGTCTTTACCACCACTTGTTCGGCGCCGCCACGCGCATACGGGGGATACAAATTGTTTACCAAGCAAACTTTCATATGATTCATCATACACTTGCCCACAGCTTCCACACAAGAGGCGCAAAATTTGATTGCTGAAAAAAACGCAGACAGCTATACTACGGCCACTGTCATGTCCATGCTTATGACAACGACAACCAATTTTGGGGAAGAACGGATTCCGCCGCAAAATCTGGAGGCAGAGATGTCTCTCCTCGGCGCCATTCTCCTCGACAAAGACGCCATGCTCAAAATTGCTGACCTGGTAGACCCTGACGACTTTTACAAAAACAGTCATCGGGATATTTTTGAGGCCATGGTGGATCTCTACAACAAAAATGAACCTATTGATCTATTGACGTTGGGCAATCGCCTGCAGGAAAAAAGTCAGCTCGAGGGAATTGGCGGCCGCGGCTATCTGGTCGGCCTCTCCAATATTGTGCCGACTGCTGCCCATGTGGAAAATTACGCCATGATTGTCCGGCGCAAGGCCACCCTGCGCAAATTGCTCACTGCGGCTGGCGAAATTACCAAAATCTCCTTTGCCGAAGAAGGCGGGGACGTGGAAACTGTGCTCGATCAGGCCGAACAGCAGCTCTATCAGGTGACGCAGAAGCACTTGAAGCAAAGTTTTACTCCCATCCGTTCGGTCCTCCACGATGCCTTTGAACGCATCGCCGAACTCCACCGCGAACGCGGCAAATTGCGCGGCATCCCGACTGGTTTCAAAGCCCTAGACAATCTCTTGGCTGGATTGCAAAAATCAGACCTCGTGATTCTGGCTGCCCGCCCATCGGTCGGCAAAACGTCTCTCGCGCTCGACATTGCCCGCCATGCAGCCGTGCGTGCCAAAGTTCCAGTCGGCATCTTTTCTCTGGAAATGAGCAAAGAACAACTGGTTGATCGCCTGCTGTGCGCCGAAGCAGGAGTAGATCTGTGGAAAATGCGCACCGGCAATCTCTCTGATCGACCAGACAGCTCGGATTTCCCGCGGATTGGGCACGCCATGGGCATCCTATCGGAAGCGCCCCTGTATATTGATGATCAGCCTGGCAATACTGTGATGCACATCCGCACCAAGGCACGCCGACTCCAGGCCGAACATGGGTTGGGTCTCATTATTGTAGACTATCTCCAGCTGATGGAGAGTCACAATCAAAAAAATTCTGACAATCGCGTGCAAGAAGTGGCCGATATGACCCGCAAATTGAAAGGCATTGCCCGCGAACTCAATGTGCCAGTACTCGCCCTGTCCCAGCTCTCGCGCGCCGTAGAGCAGAGCAAGCCGGCCATCCCCAAACTTGCCCATCTGCGTGAATCTGGTAGTATTGAACAAGATGCCGATGTCGTGATGTTTATCTATCGCAAGGCGGCCGACCGCAACTACCGCATCGAAGATATCCCGCCCGACGAGCGGGCGATCGGTGAAATCCATATTGCCAAGCACCGCAATGGCCCAACTGGAGTGGTCAAAGTCTTCTTTGATGAAACCCGTGCCAGCTACCGCAATCTGGATCTGCAGGCG
Organism: uncultured Gammaproteobacteria bacterium; assembly: GCA_964401185.1. Taxonomy (GTDB): domain Bacteria; phylum Patescibacteriota; class Patescibacteriia; order Magasanikbacterales; family UBA922; genus JAHFIC01. The sequence continues at coordinate 4,358 of CAYNXQ010000019.1, forward strand.
ACCGGCATGCCAGAGTAAATTATTAAAAAACCACTCGTAGGCTAATAAGCTAACAAGCTAGTGAAGCTAAAAGCTCATACTCTATGTTCAACAAACTCAAACAATTCAAGGATCTCCGCAGCCAGGCCAAGGAATTCCAAAGCAAATTGGCCGAAGAAATCGTAACGGTGAAAGCAGCCGGTGACAAGGTCGTCATGGCTATGGATGGCAATCTGGCGATGAAAAGCCTTTCGATTGACCCAGAACTTTTGTCGGCAGAGAAAAAAGAAAAGCTGGAAAGCGCGATTCGCGAAGCCCACGCCGAAGCCATCAAAAAAATCCAGCGCATCATGGCCGAAAAAATGAAAGATATGGGCGGCCTTCCCCAGATCCCCGGCCTCACGAGCTAGGTATGCATGCCCGGCCGATTCGGGAATTGATCGAGGCGTTTGCTCGCCTGCCGGGCGTTGGTCCGCGTACGGCCGAACGCTATGTCTTTGCTCTCCTAAAATCTGGCCGCAAGGATACCGGAGAAATCTTGTTGGCACTCAAACATGTGATGGAAGATGTAAAAAGCTGCACGATCTGCTGGACATTTTCCGACCAAAGCCCATGCGCATTGTGTTCGGATCAGCGTCGGGATCAGTCGCGCTTATGCATTGTTGCCGAGCCATCGGATATCGAATCCATTGAACATACCAAGACGTATCTTGGCCGATATCACGTGCTCCGCGGCACGATTGATGTCAGTGACGAAGCCACTCTTTCGCAGATAAAAATCGCCGAATTGTTGGATCGATTACCCCAAGAAACACACATCCAAGAAATTATCCTCGCCTTGAGTCCAGATGTCGCCGGAGAAACAACCATGATGTATCTGGAACAGGAGCTCAAGCGCCAGCCGAAAAAATATCTGGTCAGCCGCCTGGCCAAGGGACTGCCTATGGGCAGCGACCTGCGCTATGCCGACGACATCACACTGGCCAATGCTCTGGCTCACCGCATCCAAATCTAGGTTACAAAAAATCTCCCGATTGAGTCGGGAGATTTTTATTCTTACTTGATCGTGACGGTGGTCACATGTTGACGATGACCGTGGACACGACGATAGCGTACCTTGCGCTTGTATTTCACCACGCGCAGTTTGTCGGTGCGACCTTGTGAGACAACTGCTGCTTCGATCGTTGCCCCAGAGATATAGGGGCTGCCGACCACAGCATCGCTGCCATCATCTTTGGCCGTGAGAAGAATTTTATCAAAAACGAACGCCTTGCCTGCTTCGGCATCGATTTTTTCAATAGCGATCGTCTCACCAGATCTGACCAAATATTGTTTGCCGCCGGTTTCAATAACAGCCAGCATAAAATGAGGGTTTAACTTCAATAGGCATAGTGTACACAAAAAAAAGAACCCTGTCAAGGACTCCTTATCCAAGTTCTCCACAGGCATTATTTTGCCCCAGAGGAGACTGCATCGCCTATCCGCAGACTATGGCTATCGGCCCAACCAGCCGGAAGCTCAAGCACCATATCGGCATCCAGACGCGGATAATACACAGTCAGCCGTTCTTCGGGCACCCCCGGCTGGATCGGAACATTTGGCGCCAAATCTACCACTTTCCCCTGCGAAAACCAGACAATATCAATGGGAAATTGCATATCCCGCATCACGATCCCAATCCGTCCGGGATGAGCAAACAAAAAAAGCATCCCATCATAGGGCGCTAGACTTTTCCTCCCCCCCAACCCCGTATACTCATGATCCGGCGTATTGGCCAATAGGACAGAAAGCGATGTATTCTTGAGTGTGATCATTGTGCTTGGCCAATGGTAGCTCCAGAGTTTGAGTCCAAGCGCCGCCACAAAAAACAGGGCCAGAACGACCATGGGGTAAGCCCCGATGCGAGATTTTTTTTCTGCCATAGATTATCGCCGCGCCACAATACTCCCCATTGCATTCACATATTGCACACTATCCACAGGTACGAGATTCATACTGGCGAGTCGGTCTTGAATACTGGGCATCGAACGATAGTGCGCAATATGCACATCCAGATCCTGATTTTCTTGCTCCAAGGTGGTGACTTGCCGCTCCAAATTGGCAATATCATACCCTGTGGCCGACACACTATTCATTTCGAACAAATACAAGAGTCCAAAAATGGCCACAAGCACCATGAGGGTCGTGCGGCAAGCAGTGCTCACAAACCAGCGCTGAAGTACTGCTTTTTTGTCACGAATCGTGAGTGTATACGATGTCATAGTTTCTGAATAATACGGAGTTTGGCCGATCCAGCCCGAGGATTGTGTTCCACCTCTTGTTCGCTTGGAACAATCGGCTTGGCCGTGATCAGCGTCAATAATTTTCCTTGATATTTTTTGAAAAAATGTTTGACCATGCGATCTTCTCCTGAATGAAACGTGATCACTGCCAGTCGACCGCCCGGAGCCAAGATGTCGATTGCCTGCGGGAGTACTGTTTCGAGAACACCGAACTCATCATTCACTGCAATCCGGAGCGCCTGGAATATCTTGGTTGCCGGATGCAATCCACCGATCCAAGGAATTTCTTTTTTGGAATGTAACTTTTTTCGATAAGTCTCAAGAATAATTTCGGTCAATTGTCCGGTGCGTTCGATTGGGGCATCTGCTCGGCTTCCCATAATCGCTGCGGCAATTTCTCGACTCAATTTTTCTTCGCCATATTCACGAAATATTCTCTCCAATTCTTCTCTGGGTGCAGTAGCCAACAATTCTGCAGAAGTCTGAAGACCAGCAGCTGAACTCCCGCCATAGCGCATATCCAGCGGCTCATCATTTTGAAAAGAGAAACCGCGGCCCCGCTCGGCAAATTGCGGACTGGACCAACCGAGATCCATGAGAATAGCATTGACTGGAGTGAAATTATGCTTTTCGGCAATTGTTTTTAAATGAACGAAATTGTCTCGAACAAATTGCGCGCGCTCACCAAATCGATATAGGTACTGCTTGGCCCGCAATAATGCTTCGGGGTCAGCGTCGATTCCCAGCAATGTCCCCTGCGGATTAATCGCTTCGAGTATCTTTTCTGCATGCCCGGCATCGCCCAGGGTGCAATCAATCACCCGATCACCAGATTTCAGGTCAAGCCCCTCCACCACTTCGTTCAAGAGTACCGGTACATGTCGCATACACATTCAGCTTAAGCTGCCTAATCTGCTTACTCTGCAAACTAATTACACACCAAGTGATCCCAATTGTTCGGCAATCTGATTACTTTCTCCTTCGGTTTTTTTCTTGTAGGCACTCCAGGCAGTCTCATCCCAAATTTCCAATCGATTGTAGAGACCAGCCACGATCACGTTCTTGGTCATTCCGGCGTACGCGCGCAGATATTCTGGCACCATCATTCTCCCCTGTTTGTCGATATCAATGTCCATGGCGCCCGCCAGCATGAGACGAGTAAAGGCCCGGTTGTTGGCTTGAGCAAAATTAAGTTTGGCCAATTGATCTGCCAACTTCTTCCACTCCTCTTTGGTGTAGACAAACAAACAATTGTCCAACCCTCGAGTAACAACCGCCCCGGTCGACAGGGCCTGGCGAAATTTCTTTGGCACAGCCAGGCGGCCTTTGTCGTCCAGCGTATGGGAATACTCCCCAATAAACATACATCACAGATTTTTAACCGAATAAATTGCGAGTGAAGCAGACAAGCACTTTGCTTCAAACCATCTGTGCTGGGGGCGGCTGTCTATCGAGCAAATTCCCCACTTTTTCCCATTTACATCCATTATATACCACTCTCCTACCCCACACAACCCTGCGCAACCATAGTTATCCACAATCTGAAGCTAAATTTGATCTTTCAGGAAGAAAAAACAAAAAACACCCCGGTTGGGGGTGTACCATTTCTCAACTCTCACTTCTCATTTTTTATTTCTTTACCATCTGTTTGGCTCGCAAATAGGTGACGACAGCTGTAAGGGCGCGACGCTCGACCGGATCAAGCGCATCTTTACTCGCATCAATCACTGTATCCAAAACTCCATAGATTGTTTCTGGATTGGAACGGGCACCAAGTCGTTCGACTGCTTCTTGTACCAACCGAAGCAACTTGCCCCCAGCATGACTGTCGTATCCTTCCGATAAGGTATCATTTTTCTGTCTTTCACGCTGCAGCTCTTGCTGGACAAAAGACATCAATTGCACTTTTTCCTCTGGATTGGACAAATCAATCACATCAAGATTGACTGGCGAATATTCGAGCACTCCAAACAAACGTTGGGTCGTTTGTACATGCTGTTTCTTCACTTCGTAGCGCAAGATAACATTGAGGACATTCTCCAAATCGCCATTGGTCAGTTCACGAATGGCCGCCACGTCTTTGCCCCGTGTGATCTTGGTCAGTTCTTTCAATTTTTCTTCCGACAGGTGCACCATGTCGGCAATTTGTTTTTCGCTACCTTCTTCTCGTTCGACCAGACTAGCCATCTGAAGTTGTGATACCAATTCCTGCGGAATACCCGCCTCTGGCGTACCATCGACCGGAATCGCCTGCGCTCCCAACCCGCGTTCATCTGGCCAAAAAACCGTAGCGACCCCATGTGCGTTGGCTGTGGTAATTTTTTCCTGCGGAGAAAAGCCAGTCATCATCCCCGACGGCACGCCAGCTTTACGCAGGAGTGCTGCTGTAAGCAAATTAAAATCAGCACAAACGCCGGCATATCGCTTGTCGCCGATCTCTTTTCCCTTTCTTCGTAATTCGTCGGCTCGTGATTGCATGGTCTGCAGTCGCTCTTCCAGACTTTTCCCGATTTTCTTTTCTTGAACCTCTCGATTCTCCATATCATAATAGCCGATCTTGCGGACAAAGGCTTCAATCGCTTCTACTTGCTCTTTTGGCTGTTTCTTTTCGATGCTTTTGAGAAACATTTTCAGCTCTTCGGGTAACACCGCCATATCTTCCAACAACTCAGGATGCTCTTTGCTGATTTTCTTTTTCCAAGTTTCAAAAGTAGATTTGGAAATATCCGCCAACACTGGTGGTAATTCCGACGCTTGTTGGGTATAGACAATTTGTTTTACCTCGGTTGGTTTCTCCACCGTCATCTGACCGGTTGGCAGACGGCGCGTGGCTAGTGGAATTTCTTTTCCATTTTTAGTAATCCCCTTCACTCGCTCGGCGATAATGCGCCCACCCACGAGTAACGGCAATTGCACTTCTTTCAATCCACCAACCGCTGTCAGGTTGGCCGTGTATTCTTTGGCTGGTTCCCGATCATCAGGTAAGAGGGATACATTAGTCGTCGTCCAACGAGCACTTTTGCGATCATAAGAACCCAAAATGTTGGTGGCGACAAATCGATTTGGCTTTTCACGAAACTTCATTACCTCCATCCCTTTTTCTTGCGGATCGCCATCGACCACTTCTTCTTCACCACGAAACTGCAGGTATGCATCTGGTCGTGTTGGCCCCCGACCACGCCTGGTCTCCTCACCAAATAAATTGCCAAACATCCGCTTAGTCCAGGGCATACGTTCTTGTTCGGCTTTGGCCTTGTTGATACGAATTTCGGGGAAAAGCCGATCCACGATTTGCCCCACAAACGCATCATCGAGCCGATCGCGCTTGGCCGGAATTGTATCCATAAACAGTTGCGGATTGGTACGGATCAGATCATTCACAGCGTCAACGTTTATAGATTCGGCCTCTGGCTCCGGCCGCTTGGAGCGGGCCACATTCACATAGATGTCTATATAGTTTTCTATCCCCTCGAGTGTTGGATGATCCAGCAAATCCAACAACGGAAGTCGGCGCAAACCAACCATAGAATCAATCACCTGACGTTCTCTTTTTTCTCCCGACTGCTTCGACGATTTCTCCGATAAAAGTTCGCTGATCTTTTTGCGATAAGTAATCCATTTTTTCCCTTGCACCCCAGAGATTACTAATTCATCGCCAACTTTTTTCATGTAAAGCTCATCAAATCCATCACTCAATTTTTTTCCTGTTTCATCGTACAAAAAATATCCCGGTATCTCATCACCTTTTTCGTCCTTACCTGTGGCAATCAGGATCACCTGCCGATCGCCCAATAACTCCATACCGTAGACAGAAAAAAGCTTATCACTGTCAATCGCCAATCCTCTTTCTGTGCCAGAGAGAGATCCAAGGTAAAT
>CAYNXQ010000020.1:0-10377 GCA_964401185.1 uncultured Gammaproteobacteria bacterium
AAACCGGCGAAACATATCCTTCGATCAGAGATCTTCGGTAAAGGCGGTGGCTTTTTTCTTCTTGGCTTTTTGGGTGGTGCTTCTTTTCTCCAGCGCGCTCGATACTCGCTTCTCTACCATTTTGCCAACCATGCCGCCAATCATCCCCATCGAGCTCGACAATCCTTCCATGCGTTCTTTGATAAAATGCACAGCGTCGACAATCAGCTCGAGTTTGGCAGTCACGTTCTCAATAATCCGATTGGCATTGCGGAGCACGCGCCCAGCTTGATAGAGAAGCCAGCACAGAAATACCGTAAACCACAGGATGCACAGCGAGAGCACGATAAGGAGAAGATCCTGACTGGTGTACGACATACGGAAGAAAATAGATAAGCTATAAAGAGTATAGCACATTTTCATCCACACCCCAAACTATTGTCGCACTTCGGCAGAAAAATGTTTGCGAATCGCTGCTTCTACCTCGCGATGCGCGGCATCGGCCTCGAGAGCGGTCAAGGTCTTGTCGGCCGATCGATAGACAATATGATAGGCCATGCTTTTCTTGCCCGGCGCCACATGCTCTCCCTGGTAGACGTCGAAGAGATCCACACTAGCAATCAGTGGACTGGCCGAGGTGAGTACGCGCGCAACATCGCGGTGTGCTGCAGCGCGATCCAGTACAAAGGCAATATCGCGAACAATATCCGGATACAGTGGGATTGGTTCATAGGTATTTTTGTCTTTGAGGAGCGGCGCCAGCAGATCCAGATTCAATTTCAGATAGGCGGTTCGCGCAGGGATTCCGCAGGTGTCGAGCACAGCAGGATGGATCTCGGTCAAGCGCCCGACAATCGTATCGCCAATTGATAGCAGCGCAACGCGTCCGGGATGCGCCCAGATCGGCACATGGGCAGCGTCTTTTTGGAATGTGAAGAGCACACCCAATCGTTTTTCCAGCGCCTCGACAACTCGTCGCGCCTGTATCCATGGCGTGGCAATATTTTTGTCGGCGAATACCAGACCAAACATGGTGGGTTGGTACGGCAAATAAGTTTTGCTCCCGATGCGCTCTTCTGCGCCATACGCCGCGGCATCAAACACACGGCCAATTTCAAACAGTGACACACGCTCGAATCGATGCAGATTGCTCTCGACATTTTCAAGGAGATTGGGCAGCAAACTGCGGCGAAGATACGGCCGATCTTTGGCAATCGGATTGTCGAGTTCCAGATAGGATTCATTGCCCAAATACAGCTTGTCAATCCAGGCAGGCGAAACAAACGAATAATTGGAAACTTCGGTCGCACGGCATTCCAGCGCCAATGTCTCAACAATTTTTTTCTCCAGCATTCTGGTCGGATGTATCGGCGCTGGCGCAATCGCCCATGCCGGCAACGTGGCAGGAATTTTTTCATACCCCCAAATCCGAATCACTTCTTCTACAATATCTTCGGGTATGGAAATATCTTTGGTGGCGCGCCAACTCGGGACAGTTACTTTTATCCCTTTGGTAGTGCTGGCAACACCAAAACCAAGTCGTTGGAGAATGTCAATAATATCTTTCTTGGGAATGTTCACGCCAATTTTATTTTCAAAAAATTCCCAGGCGATATTTATCAGCTTACCACTTACGAGCTTACTCACTTTTTTATCAACCACGGCACTCACTACTTTGGCATCTGGACATAATTGAAGGAGAAGTTCCACTGCGCGCTGCAACCCGATTTCTGCTTGCATGGGATCCAAACTCTTTTCAAAACGAGCCGATGATTCGGTGCGCACCCCCAGCTTGGTCGAAGTCCGACGGATGGATACTGGATCGAATGTGGCTGATTCAAAAATAATTGTTTTCGTTGCGTTTGTAATTGCACTGTCCATTCCACCAATCACTCCAGCAACTGCCAAAGCTTTTTCTTTGTCTGCGATCACGAGCATATCGGGATGAAGATGTCGTTCCACCCCATCCAACGTCACCAATGTCTCGCCTTCATGCGCTGCACGAACAATAAGCTGAAGTCTGGAGTCAGAAGTCCGAAGTCTATCTGCGTCAAACGCATGCATTGGCTGCCCCAATTCGAACATCACAAAATTGGTTACATCCACCACATTGTTAATCGAACGAACCCCGACGGATCGTAGTCGCGCTTGCAGCCAGTCGGGTGATGGGCCGACCGAAACACCATCAACCGCTACCGCCATATAGCGACTGCACAATTTCTTCTCGGCAACATCCACCGACAGGGCCATGCCTTTGCCACTTTTTATGGCCGACGTTTTGTATGGACGGAGCGGTTTGCGGATCAGCGCCCCAATCTCGCGGGCAACGCCATAATGCCCCCACAAATCCGGACGATTGGACAGCGACTTGTTATCGATTTCAAAAATCACGTTGTCGAGATGCAGCGCATCTTGAAGCAGCATGCCGGGTTTGAGTGGAAGATGCGACAAATCCAAAATTTCTTTTTCGTCTTTTTTTGGAAACAGCTCACCCAAACCAATCTCATCGGATGCACAGATCATTCCGGCTGATTTTACTCCGCGGATTTCAGCCGGTTTCAATTCAACCAATTCCCCTTCTCCGTGCCAGCGAACTTTTGCGCCCACCTTGGCCACGGCCACGAGCATTCCCACAGCCACATTGGATCCCCCGCAGACAATCGACACTTTTTCTTTACCCAAATCCACTACACAGATTTTCAACTTATCGGCATTGGGATGTTTGTCAACCGAAATAATTTTGCCAACTACAATATGTTCCAAGTTTTCTCCAAGCTTTTGAATACCTTCCACTTCTACAGTCGAGAGTGTCAAACGACGAGCAATTTCTTTTGCATCCACTTTTTTCAAATCAATAAATTCTTGTAACCAATGTTTGGAAATGCGCATAAAAATCAAAACTGCTGTAAAAATCGCAGATCACCCGAGAGCAAGTGTCGAGCATCTTCGATCCCGTATTTGAGCATGGCCATGCGAGTGAGCCCCATACCAAAAGCAAAACCACTATATTCGTTCGGATTCAGCCCCCCTTCTCGCAAGACATTTGGATGCACGAGCCCTGCCCCAAAAATTTCTAGCCACCCAGTATATTTGCACACACGACAGCCTTTGCCATCGCAAAGCAAACAAGTGACTTCGCCATTCACCCCCGGCTCGACGAAGGGATAATATTTGGGCCGCAAACGAATCTTCAGATCTTTTTTATAGAGGCCTTTTAAAATTTCTTTGATCACGCCGATCATGTGCGAGAGATTGATATTTCGGTCAATCACCATGCATTCAAATTGGTAGAGGGTGTGCTCGTGCCGCGCATCGGTCGCTTCGTTGCGGAAACAGCGGCCGGGATAGGCAATGCGCAGTGGCGCGCCATAGGTTTTCAAAAATCGCACCTGCATGTTGGATACATGAGAGCGCATAAGAAGATGCGGATGATCCTTGATATAAAAGGTATCTTGCGAATCGCGCGCAGGGTGGTGCGGCGGAATATTGAGGGCAGTAAAATTGTAATAATCGCTCTCGAGTTCGGGCCCATCCTCCACCCGAAACCCCATATCTTGGCAGACCGCTTCCATCTGTGCTCGCACCTGGGTCAAAGGATGAATATGGCCAAACGTCTCGGCAGGCAAGGCTGGCTGCGTGATATCCACCGCTTCGCTCTGGGCCAGCTGTTCAAAAGCAGAAGTTTGCAATTCCTGGCGCTTCTGGGCAAGCAATGATTCCAAATGTATTTTGACGCGATTCAATTCCTGACCAAACGTCTTGCGCTCTTCGGGAGAAAGATTTTTGAGACTTTGCAGAAGAACGGTAAGCTTGCCAGACTTCCGTGAAAAATATTCCTGCTCCAAGGTTTCGAGATCAGCCGACGTCACGACCAAGGCGAGCCGCCTAGTCACTTCACTTTCAATTGTCTGGAGGTCTGCATGCATATCTCATGAGGTAGTTTTCAAACGAAGATGCTTTTTGATTGTATGTACATCGCTATCAAGTCTTTTGTATCCAGAACGAAGGGACGCAATCTCTATTTCATGAGTCTGGTGCATGCCAATAAAACGATCCGTATGATTGGCAATCGTATCCTCCAGATGTTTGGCAGTCTTGTGCAATTCGTCTTTGGTCACAGCATTTTCTTTGATGAAATCAACGGTGTCCTCAACCGAAGTCATTCTATCCTCAAGTGAATGGACACTCTTCTCTAGCCCATGGATAGATCCTTGCATGGTTTGAACAGAGTCTTGCAATGTTTCGACGGTATTCAAAATTTTTTTCAACATGTCTGGTTTTGGCATAAAAATCTTACAAAAGAGACTGAGGTAGCATAGACGACGAACAGCCTCTCGTCAAATACGATTATCGAATCAAATGAATGATATCGCGAGCGGTCACCACCAGAATGAGGAGAAGCAAAACAAGAAATCCGATCGTGTGGGCCAATTGTTCGTAGCGCAGAGAAACTTTGCGACGGGTGATTTTTTCAATGAGTACAAAGAGTACTCGCCCGCCATCGAGGGCTGGAATGGGCAAAATATTGAGTGCTGCCAGACTCAGCGAGATCATAGCCGTGACATTGATCAGATAGGAAATGCCAAGCCGAGCACTTGTCCCCACAATCGAGGCGATCCCAACCGGACCAGAAACGTCGAAGGCCAGACCGTGACCAAGCACAAACTCTTTGATCAGATAATAAAAAGAAACAAAGATCGTGATAAGTCCAGTGCCAGCAGCCAGAGCACCTTTGCCGATTGCCAGTATAGAGGAGTAACGAATAAGCCCAACGTCGGCCAGCGCCACGCCGAGTCGTGGTTTGTTGTCCTTGAGGCTCGGGATAACTTGTGGCGTGAGAGTGATTGTATGCGATACAAGACCCTGGGCAACAGTGACCTGAATTGGCGCACCAGAGTGAGCCGCCACATAATCGGTGACTGCTTTTGCATTTGCGATAGGCTTCCCATCGAGCGCGGTAATCGCGTCTCCAAATTGGAGTTTGACAGCTTCGGCCACTGATCCTGCTTCGACTTGCTGAATCACGACCTGTGGCGCGCCGACCAGTGTAGCGCCTGGCGGAATTCCATCAGCCAGATCCGATGGCAATCCAATGGCAAACCCAATCGACAGAAGCACGGCGGCAAGAATGATATTCATGGCCACGCCAGCAACCAACACCAATAGTTTCTTCCAGGCTTTTTGATGTCCGAAGCTATCGGCATCATCCGCATGTTCGCCAGTTTCCCCCTTGATATTGCAAAATCCGCCAATCGGCAGCCAGTTGAGTGAGTACACCGTTGATGGAAATGGTTCGTGGCCGTCGCCTTCGAGTCCAATACCAGCAGCCATAGTCGTTTTTCCTTTTCCCCGAATGAATCGCCAACGCCCAGTGTGCGGATCCTTATATATCCCAATTGCCCGTGGTGGAAATCCCAGACCAAATTCGTACACCCGCATGCCGCTCCAGCGCGCCACCAAAAAATGTCCCAATTCATGGACAGAGACAAGCAGGCTTAATACCAAAAGAAAGATGATGAGTGTTCCCATAAAAACATTGACAAACCTGAAAAAAAGTCCTACAGTACCTGATGCAGTATCTCAACTTTTTATTCTTTATTCAAGCCATATGCCTCTTTTTATTGGTATCGCCATCATCGTCGTCCTTATCCTCTGGTGCGTGGGTGTGTACAATGGTTTGATTCGCGATCGCAATCGCACGACCGAAGCCTGGAGCGATATTGATATTCAACTCAAGCGCCGCCACGACCTGATCCCCAATCTGATCGAAAGTGTGAAAGGCTCGATGCAGCACGAACGGACACTTCTGGAAAATATTACTCGCGCCCGCGCTGCTGCTATCGGGGCCCAGGGAGCTCATGATTCGAGCGGCCTAGCCCGCGCCGAACAAGAACTGGGCGGCTTGATCAGCAATCTGCGCGTGGCAGTCGAGGCCTATCCCGATCTGAAAGCCAGTCAAAATGTCCGCCAGCTGATGGATGAACTCTCGGATACCGAAAACAAAATCCAAGCAGCCCGTCGATTTTATAATGGCCAGGTACGCGACTTCAATACACACACGCAAACCTTCCCGAACACGATCTTTGTTCAGATCTTTCACTTCACCCCATTTAGCTTCTTTGAACTCTCGGATCCCCGCGAACGAGAGAATGTTCAAGTAAAATTCTAAATAGATGTACGACCAAATTGATGCCAACAAAAGAAAGACTTATTTTTTGATCGCGATTTTCGGCGCCATCATTATTGGGATTGCCTATTTCCTGCAAGTCTACTTTGATTATGGTTATGGCATTGTGGTCTTTGCCATGATCCTCTCCATTGTCATGTCACTGACCAGTTACTACAGCGGAGACAAGGTGGCGCTGTGGTCCACCGGTGCACGCGCAATTGCCAAAGAAGACAACCCGTACATCTATCGTATCGTCGAAAATCTATCTATCACCGTGGGCATGCCGACCCCAAAAATTTATCTTATCGAGAGCGATGCTTTGAATGCATTTGCTACAGGTCGGGATCCTCTCCACGCCTCGATCGCAGTTACGACCGGGATTGTGGCTGCACTGAAGAATGAAGAATTGGAAGGCGTGATCGCCCACGAGCTGTCTCATGTGCAAAATTATGATATTCGAGTGATGACAGTTGTAGTTGTCTTGGTTGGTATTATCTCGATTATCGGCAACATGTTTTTGCGCTCTCAGATGTTTGGCTTTGGCGGTCGACGTAGTCGCGATTCACGAAATGAAGGCGAACTCGGCGGCATTCTGATGATAGTCGGCGTTGTCTTCTTGATCCTTTCCCCCATCATTGCGCAACTGATTCAGCTGGCCATCTCTCGGCGTCGCGAATATCTGGCCGATGCTTCCGGCGCACTTATTACGCGCTATCCCGAAGGACTGGCCCGGGCTCTGGAAAAAATCGACGCATCCTCGATTCCTCTTCGGACAGCTTCGGCGGCCACAGCCCACCTCTTCATCTCCAACCCATTCAAAGGATCAACATTTGCCAATCTCTTCTCTACTCATCCGCCGATTGCCGAGCGTATCAAGCGTCTGCGTGAAATGGAAAAATAAACCCGACCATCGTATTGGTCGGGAAATGTTTACTTGTTTTCTGGAGTCAAACCCCACTGTTCCACCACTTTCGGATTTACGGTGATCACGTTCTTTGTGATGCCCTCAAACAATCGGCGCAGTCCATGAATTCCACAACGATCACAGGTGGCCACTTCGCACAAAGTGCCTCGATGCACCGATTCGCACAAGGCATGTTGACGAACAAGCGACAATACTGCCGCTACCTTTCTCTGCTCTACCGCGTACATAAGAATCCGGATGTATTGCCAGGCAATCCGTTCGGCCGCGATGCCGGCGTAGGGCGCAACTAAACATTTGAGAAGTTCGCAAAATTCGGCAAAATCGGAGCCCAGTTTGAATTGAAAATAGCTGTGAAAAATTTCACCCGTGGTCGGGCCTTCGCCGTACACACGTTTTTGACTGGTCTTGGGTCGAGCTGCCATGACGCACCCCCTTGTGGCGCTACCGTACCAAAAAAATCATTGTCTGTCAAGCGTGCCGCTATGTTTTAGGATTGAATAAGCCCTCGCAGTTCGATTACTTTTTCTTCCATGAGGATTTTATTTTTTGCCTCAAGATTGAGACGAAGCAATGGCTCGGTATTGCTGGCGCGGACATTGAACCACCAATCGGCAAATTCTATTTTTATCCCATCAAGATGCGAGACACGCGTGGCGAGAGCAGCGTAGGCAGATTCGATCTTCTGCAAGACAGCTGGGGCATCCTGAACACTAAAATTGATCTCTCCCGAATGAAAGTACCGCCGCAATGGCGCGACCAGTTGGGACAATGTTTTTCCTGATTCCGAAAGAATTTTGAGGAGATACAGCAAAGTAAGATCCCCGGACTCAAACCCAAACAGATCCTGATAATAGAAGTGGCACGAGAGCTCGCCGCCAAGCGCCGCTTCCTGTCTGCGCATCTCCTCGATAATAAGGGTCCGGCCGACACGCGACTCAATCGGGCGTCCGCCATGACGTTCGATTTCTTCTTTTACGACCGCACTGCTGCGCAGATCATAGAGCACCGACGCGCCTGGCTTTTTGCGCAGGAGTTCTGGAACCAACAAGGCCAAAATCAAATCACCGAAAATAATCGCGCCTGTCTCGTCTACCAGCCCAATCCGATCGGCATCGCCATCGTAGGCAAAACCCATGTCTGCCTTGGCCTCGACAATCTTGTGCTGCAAATCTCTGAGTGTTTCGTGCTTCAGCGGATTGGCTTCATGATTGGGGAAACGGCCATCCGGCTCTTTGTACAGATAGGTGGATGTAATCGGCAGATGCTCGACAATATCATCGATAATCACCCCTTCGATTCCATTGCCAAAATCAAAAACAATATTGAGCGGTTTTATCTTACTCAGATCGAGGAGAGAACACGTGTAGGCCACATAATCGGCCTTGACATCTTTCTTCTCCATCGTGCCATGGGGAGCAGTTGGAAAATCATTCTTCTCCATCAGGTCGCGGATCTCGGCCAGGCCGCTCTCGAGACCAATCGGCAGGTTGGTTTTTTTGTTGATGAATTTGCAGCCATTGTACTCCTGCGGATTGTGCGATGCTGTAATCATCACCCCTAGATCCACGGTATCGTCGCGCAGGGCCATCACATTGAGCATTGGGGTAGAAATCAGCCCAACATCAAGCGCACGTGCCCCCTGATCGGTCACTCCTTGAATCAGCGCGTCTTTGAATGGGATGCTCGAGGGTCGCATATCGTAGCCGACCGACACCACCCGGGCGTGGGTTGCCACCACACAGGCCCGACCAAGCCGATAAAAAAATTCTGGCGAGAGTTCACCTTCCACCAGGCCGCGGATATCGTAGGCTTTGAAAATATGCGTAGGAAACATACAAAAATATTGATTGACTTTTCGCCTCTCTCCCGCTATAGTATCATCATCAGTAATACAGAAGCAAGAACAAACAATAGGCCGACGTTTTACCTTTTGCCTTTTTACTTTTTCCTTCAAACGACATGCAACCCGAAAAATTCCTGGAACATTTTACCCCGCATCTCAAAAATACGATCGCGCGCGCGATTTCTTTGGCGGCTCGATTGGAACAGCGTGATGTAACACCGCTCCATCTCCTTTATGCACTGCGCGAAGAAGCTGGGAGTGTGGCGGCTGGCATGCTGCAAGAGCTCTCGCTCGAGAGTCCTGTGCTTTTGGAATTGATTCGCGGACAGCGCTGGAATACGCGCAAATCCACTGGCAAAAAAACTTCTCCACCGCATACCATTCCCGAATTGAACGAAGCAGCCACGCGCGCGCTGGAGGCCTCTATGATGTCGGCCTACGAACACGCCCATACCTCGGTCGGTACCGAACACCTGCTCTTTGGTGTCCTCGCCCATCGTGATCAGGAATTGGAAGCCATGTTTCACAAACGCAGCATTGACCCCGAGACTCTCCTGCAGGATGTGGCAGAATTTCTGACTGACAATCCACCAGCACGCGAAGATGGCAATCTGGAAGAAGTGATGTCGCAGATTCACGAACTGGCCGAGCACGCCGCCGCCTACCACGCCAAGAAAGGTCCGGAAAAAGAAAACAGCGACCGCCCGATGACCGCCATAGAGGCCTTTACGACTGATCTTACTGGAAAAGAAGCGCAGCGTCGCATTGACCCAGTGATTGGCCGCGAAGCCGAAATCTCACGCCTGGTCCACATTCTCTGCCGAAGAACCAAAAACAATCCAGTGCTCATCGGCGAACCAGGGGTTGGCAAAACAGCCATTGTCGAGGGACTGGCCAAGCGGATTGCCGAAGGAACCGTGCCCGAAATCCTGAAAGACAAAAAAATTCTCTCGCTGGATTTGACACTGCTCATTGCCGGAACGATTTATCGCGGCGAATTCGAAGCGCGATTGAAGCAGCTGATGGAAGAGTTGGGCGAGCGGTCGGACACGATTCTTTTTATTGATGAGATCCACAATATTATTGGCGCCGGTTCCAACCAGGGCACCATGGATGCTGCCAATATCTTGAAACCTGCCCTAGCTCGAGGCCTGCTCCACTGCATTGGCGCAACCACGATCGATGAATATCAAAAGCATGTGACAAGCGATCCCGCTTTGGAGCGCCGATTTCAGGCGATTGCAGTGGAAGAGCCGACAGCCGAAGAAACCAAGGCAATTTTGGCAGGACTCAAAAAATATTACGAGAAATTTCACGAAGCCGAGATCGATGACGACGCGATTGCCGCCGCAGTCGAATACAGCACCCGCTACATTCCCAACAATTTTCTTCCAGACAAAGCAATCGACCTTCTTGACGAAGCCGCTGCACAGCAGGAGCACGACCGTGTTGTCGCAGCGC
>CAYNXQ010000021.1:0-10276 GCA_964401185.1 uncultured Gammaproteobacteria bacterium
GTGGAAGAAGCGCACCCATTCTTCTCGGATATTCCCGCCATTGCCGACAAACTGCAGATTCTGCGCGATGTCGGATTGGGATATCTCCATCTCGGCCAGCCAGCCACTACACTCTCTGGCGGTGAGGCCCAGCGCATCAAACTGGCCACCGAGCTCTCGCGCCGCGCCACCGGCAAGACCCTCTACATCCTCGACGAGCCGACCACCGGTCTCCACTTCGACGATATCAAGCGCCTGCTCCACGTGCTCAATCAGCTGGTGGAAAAAGGCAACACCGTCCTTATCATTGAACACAATTTGGATGTGATCAAATGCGCGGATTGGGTGATCGACATGGGTCCCGAAGGCGGCAAGCGTGGCGGCGAAGTCGTGGCCGAAGGCACACCAAAAGACGTTGCCAAAAATACCAAAAGCTTTACCGGAAAATATTTGAAAGCAATCCTGAAGTAAACAAAATAAAAAGGCCCTCGACATTGTCGGGGGCTTTTGTTGACGCTTCACTTCGGAGTCTTGGACTCCTGGCACGCTTTGAGTTCTGCTTCCAATTTGTCAACTCTGTCGTTTTGTTGCTGCAGTTCAGCGCTTATCACTCTGCGTCCTGTTTCAAGATCTTTTTCCTGCAAAAATAAATCAAAGACCCAGAGCGCAATCATCAAAAGGACGCTAATTACCAAAATGCCTAGGTACCAACCATCTCCTTTAGACTTGCCAACATTCACCATGACTCTACACTCCTTCCTGTCCAACTTGGGCATCGTGCATCACGACCAGGCGCGACGTGGGAATCTGTGCCAATCGCGACCGTGAATCACGGGTACCCAAATCCACCTCTACCAGGCAGGATCCATAGTACCACTCCTGGACTGTGCCAAAGGTGTAGTCGTAGGGATCAAAGTCCACAATATGGACCCAATTCCCCACCTCGGGCAAAATACGCTTTGGCAATTTCTCGGGATGGAATCGGCAGGTAATACCCCGGCGATCCTGATCGCACATGAATACCTCGTCAAATACTGCCGGCCAATATCGCACACCCGGATCGCGGGCGGCAAACATCTCCTTGACCATATGTCGCACGATCAAACGATTGAGCGAACGTTCCAGTTTGATCGGTTTTTGTGTTTTTTCATCCCGAAAAAATGGGGTCGATCGCCGCAGGATCGGACATGATTGGTCATAGTAGTAGACACCGCGTCGCCGCTCCGGCTTGGCCGTATCTTCCACGTAGGTGATCAGCAGTCGGAAGAACGCCTCCACATCCTCCTGGCCGCTAAACAGCAGATGCACCCGCCTATTATTTTCGAGCATTGGCGCGATCACGTACGAGCGCAGGTCGTCCGATTTCATGACATCCTCCGTTGGTTGTGAAAAGAAGATAGGAAGAGCCTATCACGACCTTATCTGCCTGTCAACAAATCTCTTTACCCCGGTACGAGTAAACAAAAACTCCCCCGAGTTGGGGGAGTTTTTCGTATGTATTAGGCAGTTTTTTCAACAGGAGCAGCGGCTGGAGTTTCTTTGGGTTGCGCTGTCTGGACTACTTCTTTCAATCGCTTGTTGTAGGTGCGCAGATACCAGGGTTTGGCACGGCGGACACGCAGCTGGCGGACAAATTCGATCTTGTCGATCACCGGGGAATGGATAGGGAAAATCTTCTCCACGCCGACCCCTTCGGACACTTTGCGGACCGTCACAGTGGCGCCTGGCTGGGTGCCGTGTTTCACGGCCAGGATTGTTCCTTCGAAGATCTGGATACGTTCCTTTTCTTCGCCCTTGGCATTGGTTTCCTTGATTTTCTGATGTACTTTGACGATCATGCCCGGCTTGAGTGCCAAGCGAATATCTTCGGCCATAGTAAGAAAAAATTTATCGAGAGGTTGAAGAAAAAATCACCCAACATCGAGAAAAGAATAGAGATATGTTTGGCCTTAGTCTACCGGATAAGCATTTTTTTGTCAAGAGCCCTTCGATTTCTCCAAGAATAAAGAAAAACCGCCCAATTTGGACGGTGCAAGCCTATACCTTACCATCGCTTCGGAGAGCTCCGGGGAATCAAGCCCCGTTTGTCCAATTCCTCCAGCCGAGCTTTGAAGTTAGGATCGAGCAATTCCTCCACTTCGGTTTTTGCGTCCAGCTGAATCTGCTTCTCTTCTTCCGGAGAAAGAACGAATGGGAGAGGTAAACGCTTCTGCGCAGAAAATAAAAGATCTAAATGGTTATAGATGCGGGCAGAGACGGATACACCGGCTACAATACCAGTTACATAGAGCAAGAGCCACAAGCCAACCATGACTTCCTCCTTGTTTTTGCCATACGCAGAGGTAGCGCAGGCGGCCGTAGCGTATCACGATTTCGTCTTGCCGTCAATCAGCCCACGATCTTGCAGAATTCTTTTTATCTCGGCAACCGTCTCCCCCATCTTGCCGTCAGCATTCACCACCTGACAATCATACCGGCTGGCCGAAGCAATTTCTTCTTTGGCAATCTCCAGACGTTCTGCGATCTTTTCTTCACTCGTGCCGCCACGGTGGCGAATCCGATCGGCCAGCGCTTCCAGGCTTTCGGGTAGAAGAAAAATCGCCAGGTGCGGAATGCCGAGCTTGGTGAGATTGTCTTTGCCATGAATATCCAGCACCAGAAATACCAGAGAAAATTTTGTCAGTGTTTCGTCCAGACGCGCGCGCTCGGTGCCATACCATTCTTCTGCATACTGATTGTACTCAACAAATGCGCCAGCCGAAATCATAGTCTGAAACTCTGCACGAGAGATGAACAAATAATCTACTCCAGCGCGTTCGTGCGGGCGCATCGGCCTGGTGGTGGTGGTGACAAAACGAGTGGCCCCGGGCAAATCTTTTAGCAGAGCATTGATGATGGTATTTTTGCCTGTCCCCGACGGCGAAGAGATGACCACGAGATGACCCATAGAATATCAATTGAGTTTGGTCAAAAATTGAGCGAGTGATTCTGGCAATGGTGCCTCTACACAGACTCGCTGCCCTTGCAAATCATTGAAACACAGACGCTTGGCATGAAGAAAAAGGCGGCCGAGCTCGCGATCGCGCTTGAGATTCAACTTTTTGTTGACATAGAGCGTATCGCCTACCACTGGATGATTGTAGGCCAGCATGTGGACCCGGATTTGATGCATGCGACCGGTATGAATCCGCACATCCAGCAGCGTAAACCGAGCAAAACGTTTCTCAACCAAAAATTCGGTGACCGCTTCTTTGCCTGGCTGGGCTTTGGCTGCTCCGCGCAGGCTCAAGGTATTGGTCTTGGGCCGGGCCACCATTCGGCCATCGGGCCCACGATCAATAGCAAAATCGAGGCTGGCGTGATCCGCCTCGACAATATCGTGGACCAGCACGACGTATTCCTTTTCGACCGTACGATCCTTGAATTGCTGTTTGAGCGTTTCAAACATGGCTTGCGTCTTGGCCACCACTAGCACTCCCGAGGCTTCCCGATCCAGCCGATGCACAATGCCCGGGCGCACAGGATCTTCTCCGACATCCTTTATCTCTGGATATTTTTCCAAGAGCCAACGCGCCAGAGTGACTGGTTCATGCGCCTCGGTCTCGTGAACAAGTAACCCGGCCGGTTTGTTGACCACAATATAGTCATCGGTTTCTGCAAACACAGGCACTTCGGGCAATATGGCTGGCTCGTCCATTTCCTTCTTCTTTTTATCATCGATCTTTTGCGCAATCACTTGGATTTCAATCCGATCTCCTGGCCGCAGACGCTCTCCGGTTTTCTTTGCCCCTCTCCCATTCAAAAGTACTGCGCCAGCGCGAATCAATTCCTGCACTCCAGAACGACTGGTCTTTTTTAATTTTTCGGACAAAAATACATCCAGACGCACCGGAGTGTTGGTTTTTTCAGACTTGAATATGATGACTTTCTTCTTGGTCATGTGGAGAAAAAATAATAGGTGCGCCAGGGTGGACTCGAACCACCGACCCCGACTTTATAAGAGTCGTGCTCTCACCAGCTGAGCTACTGGCACATGTGTCAGCAGTACTAGACCGCTCTTGTTGCCATACTATAGGAAAACGGGCCTGTTGGCAACCAAGGTTGAAAAAATTGGACCGATGTGGTATACTAGTTCACGATTATTGATACCCCTTATGGATCAATTGATTACCTACGCAAAGCAACGAATGGCCTCTTCCCGAGACCCTATCCACGAGATTACCCATGCCGAACGCGTGGTGACCCACATCAAACGACTGAGCCGTGAACTCCATATCCCAGCCGCCACCGAAGAAGCATTGATTTTGGCTGCCTGGTGGCACGATGTTGGCCGCACTATTACGCGCAAGCCATCGCTCATTTGGATGCCTTTTGTCGATGATCTGATCTCGGCAGTGATGCTCTGGTGGCATACGATTATCCATGGCCGTGTATCGCATACAACCAATCTCGCCGTCCGGTTGATTGCCTGCAAAAGTTTTGGCACAGGCACGCTCCTCATGAAAATTTTTTTTACTCGAAAAAACCGTTTCCTTGTTGATATTATCGAAGATGCCGACAATCTGGACATCTTGACTGTAGAACGCGCCAGCAAAATTCTAGAACTCACCGAAGATTCCCGCCTCTACCATGCCGGATATCGGATGATGTGCTGGTGGTTTAGCACCGGCCGCATGCTCGAGATGCGCACAGAAGTCGCCCAAAAATATCTTATCGAAATCCTCGAACAATTTCTCGTCTGGATCAATGATCCACAAATCTTCTGGTGGCATGTGGAGCAATACGGAGCGATCTGGGCCGACAAGCATGTGGCTTCGTTTCAAGCCATGCTTGAACAACTGCGGTCGTACACTGCCGCTTCTCTCGCCTAGGCCGCACATCCTTCTTCTTGTGGTGGTCAAGACGTCCTCATAGTTCAACGGATAGAATGCAAGCTTCCGAAGCTTGTGATGTAGGTTCGATTCCTGCTGGGGACACAAAAGAAATCTTCTATAAAAACAGCCCACCATATGTGGGTTGTTTTTGTTTGATGACTCGATACATGCCTGCTATACTCAAAAAGGAAACATTGTTCTTTCCAAAGGAGTTCATTGTGATTTTCTGCAAAGAAGAAGAGCGATTTGAGCGCATGAGCGAAGCCCACAAACGCGAAGTGGATTTGGCCTATGGCATGCTGGGATGCATCCAAGGACCAGTCGCCTACGTCACTATCCCGCTTATGAGCGGCAAACGGCTCTACGAAATACTCGAGACATATCAGCTTTCGTCATCCACGGAATTGAAGAAGAAGCATCCAGAAATTTTCAAAACAGAAGTCTGGTGGCACAATCGCGCACTCGGCGCCAACTTTGTCAAAGAAATTGCGTCCAAGACAAAGCTGCCATTGATCAATCCCGGCAAGATCCCCCAACTCCCCGACTGGGGCGAAGCGCAATTTATGAAAGTCTGGCTGGATGCGATCGAGAAAAAGGTCTCGGAACATTTCTTTATGGATGGCTGGGAGTACTCCAATGGCGCGGCCGAAGAATTTGCCAAGGCCATGGAACGCCAGCATGGACTATGCGAACACGCTCCTGACAACAATATCCAGGTATTTGATCAGGCAGGCGCCGTGATCAGCCTGGAACGCGGTCTCAATCTCTTGGTCGCAGCCAGCCTCGACCTCGAACACCGCGGCTTCGATCATCCGATGATCGTGGCCATGATCCACAAGCTCACGACTATCGCAAAGATGGTCAGCGGACGTACGACGTAAAATCATTCAACTTCCCCCGCCTCTCACCAGAAGCGGGGCTTTTATTGACAACCAGTCAATCTTCTGCCACACTGGATCTGGAGGTAATCATGGGACTCATCTTTACAATTTCAGGCAATTCGGGCACAGGCAAATCTGCTGTGGCCACTCACCTATTGGCCAGGATTCCGCAGCTCCAGTGGATTGTGAGTGTGACGACACGAGCGCCTCGACCAACCGATCGAGCCGGAGAAATCATCTCGGTAACCCCAGAGGTGTTTGCACAAGAGTCATCACAACATGCATTCATCTGGGAAGTGTGCCCGCACGGTACAGATGTCTACGGCACACGACGCCAGGATATTTTCCGGATCGTCCATGATCAGACAGCGGCCGGAATCATGATCATCTTGAACGACGCGGTTGAACGTTTGCGTTCATCCATTGGTCGCAATCAACTTCGTTCATTTTATTTTTTTCCACCAGGAGAAGAAGAAATACGTCGACGATTGCGCAAGCGCGGCGATAGTGAAGAGACGATTGCCCGTCGCCTGAAGAGCGAAGCTGATTGGGATGAAGAAGTACGCAAAGAAAAAAATTATCTCTTCAACTTTTTTATCAACGATCAGAAGACATCGCAGAAAAAATGCAGCATCGTAGAAACGATCGTGCGCGAATGCCTCTTCACGAAAAAAAGAAAATGACCAACGGATTTTGTCTCGACGACGAATCCGTTTTTTCTTTTTGGAAAAAAGTTGTCCACAGTTTTTTGCAAAAAATATATCTTTTGTTGACAAAACATTCTATACTGAATACAAAGGTCGTTGTGTCTCACGATACAAAATTTTACAGTGATGCTTGTCCTGTAAAAATTTTTGCGACAGATCACCATTTGGTGTGCACCATGGTCATATCAAAGTCTGTCGTCCAACTTTTGTGAAAGGAGGTCAATCGTTATGAAAAAAAGAAAAGCCGCTAAAAAGCGCAAAGTCGCGAAGCGCCGACCAGCCAAACGACGAAAGGCGACTAAAAAACGCAAATCGTCACGCCGACGCAGACGCTAGTCTCTACAAATCCCGCCTCACGAGGCGGGATTTTAGTTGAGTTCCAGTGGTGGTTGAGTGGATCGGCCGCGATGTTCACCCTCTTCGAAGACTTTCACCGTACCAAATACGCCATCGTAGCCCGGATGAATCGCCACGCGCCCGGCGCGCACGCGCGCAATCGCTTCGGCTATCATCGGCGTCGAGGTCTCGGCAATTGCATGTGCTTCGGCATGCAGCAGAATAAAAAATTCATTGCCGAGCTTGCTTGTGAGTCCATCATACATCTTTTGTACCGCTTTGCTCGCCACCCCAATCTCCAGTGTATCAGCAATAATTTCCGGCAGTGGTACCAAACTCCGATACGGAATTTTTTTTACCGCTCTCGCTTGGGCATCGCTGCGGTCGGCCAATTCGTCCACGCGATTCGCGACGCCAATGGTCAGCGGCTTCTTGCACACGGGACAACGCCCGCCATGTTTCTTGGTTTCGGCTGGCGTACAGACAAACTGACAATCACGATGTCCGTCGAGATGATACTTGCCTTCTTCCGGATAAAATTCAATCGTGTACAAAAATTTTTGCTGATCACCCTCGCGAATGATCCGCATGATTTCGGTGTATGTGATTTCTTTTTCGGAAGTGAATTGCATCACATTGGCTTCGCGCCCCAGCTTGGCCAGACTATGCGCATCCGAGTTGGAGACCAGCGTGATGTCGTCGAGTGCAGATAGTCGCCAATTCATCGCCGGGTCGCTTGAGAGTCCAGTCTCAATCGCGCGAATCTGCGGAGTCAAATCTTCAAACGCTTGCTGCAGGGTATCATAACCACCCTGTGCGCCAAAAATCCCAAACCATGGCGTCCAGGCATGCGCCGGAATCATCACAATCCGTTCGTCGATATCGAGGAGAAGCGCAAGCAAATCTTTCACCGTGATGCCAAGAATCGGTCGGCCATCGGAGCGGATATTGCAGCCACGATCCGTGAGGGCCTGATTGCATTTTTCGGCAATGGCAAGCGATGGAAAAAAAAGAAGCAGGTGCACTCGCCGTGTTTCACCGGCATGCTTTTTGATACAAGCAACCTCGGTACCAACCAGAAATCGCGTCTTGCTCGAGCCATCGCGCAGCGCATACATCCCATCATTCTCTTCGCGCAGCATCTCCTCGAGGTGAGCAAACCAGGCCGGATGCGTAGAGTCGCCTGTGACCACGATATCAATCCCCCGCACTTCACATGCTTTGGCAATGTTTGGCAGGGTCAAATTTTTGGAGCAGGCGCGCGAGTAGCGCGAATGAATGTGCAAATCCAAAATGCGCTCGATCATAATTTCCCCGTATAGGTCGATTCGCCTTCGTTTAGCCGGCGCAAACCTGTATCACTATTTCTTTCTTCGATCACGTGGGCCACGAGCCCGGGGACGCGAGCAATGACAAAGATGCCGCGTGCAGTCGCAGGGTCAAAACCCATATCGAGCAGTATCGCGGCCATCGCGCCATCAATATTCAAAGGCAACTTTTTGGATGACTGTCGGTTCAAGGCATCGTGCACGGCTTCGGCAAAAGCGCAATATTTGCCATATAGTTTCTGCTCTTTGGCAATCGACAGAAGCACGGCCGAACGATCATCGGTTGAGAGAACAGCGTGTCCATAGCCCGGAATACGCACCTTTTTTTCTCGTAGTAACGCTATCAATCCATCAATATCAATCTCGCCCGCATGATCACGAAAAAATTCGGCTGCGCCCTCGACTGCTCCGCCATGCCGTTCGCCCATAGAGAGAATCCCAGCGGCGATGGCCGTATGCAGATCATTTTTGGATGAGGCCACAATCCGCGCCGTCATGGCCGAAGCGGTGCCAATGCCATGATCAATGCCTGCCACCAGCATCGCATTCAAAACATGCGCTTCGGCTGGTGTGGGAAGTTCGCCTTTCAAAATCAAAAAAATCGCTTCGACAAAGCTCTGGTGTGTGATCAGATCATGAAGGTGCTGACCGCGGATCACTTCTTTTCCATTGTGCACATCGCTAATCGAGGTTTCCCATTGCATACGTGAAAGATATGATGTCCGTATCGTACGTGAAAATTGCAGTTTTGTCTAGGCATGCGGCGCAACCAGAGTCGCCAAATCTTCGTACCGATCAGCAATCATAACACCTACAGAACGCAAGGCTGTCTCCTTCTCGGCAGCCCCCTGACCCCGTCCAACAATCGCTCCGGCATGACCAATATTCATGCCTTCCGGAAGCAGGTTGGCAAATTTTCCTCCGATATAGATGGCGAGTGGTTTGGTAAACTTTTTTTGTTTGATCAGCTCGACAATCTCAAATTCATAACTGCCGCCATGTTCGCCAAAAATAACCACCGCTTTGGTCTGTGCATCTTGTTCAAATAATTCAAGCAAGTCTGCATATGTAGTACCGAGGAGCAGATCCCCGCCAACATGCACAGCAGTACTCTGACCAAGCCCTGCTTTGCGAATCTGCCAGGATAGCTCATTGGTCATGCCGCCCGATCGAGAAATCACGCCGATAGAACCTGGCTGAAAAATTTCGTCGACCAGCGGACCGCCCACCACGCCAATCCTCCCCACGCCTGGCGCGATCAGGCCAAGCGAGCTTGGTCCAATCACCCGAATATTTTTTTCTCTGGCTGCAGCCAGACAGTAGGCAGTATCTTGGATGGGAATGCGTTCCACAATCACATTGACCAGCGGAATATTATGTTCAATTGCTTCGAGCATCGCGGCCTTGGCAGCAAATGGCGGCACATAAATTGCGGTCACATTCACATCGGGAAATTCAACCAGCGCTTCTTTTATACTATTAAATACTGGCCGGCCCTCGACCATTTCACCACCCTTTTTGGGCGTCACACCACATGCCACATTGGTATGATACTGCATCATGGCCTTGGCGGCTTTCTGGCCTTCTTTGCCAGTGATACCCTGGATTAGCACTTTGGTATTGTGATCGATAAGGATACTCATACCGCCAGAGTCTCTGCCTTGAGGCGCAACAATTTGCGAAGAAGAATTCGAATGTGCTCAATATTAGTGACCGTTGATGGGGAATCTTTTCTTTCATCAGACAGGACCAAATCTAAAGCTGTGGTGAAATGTTTTTTTAACAATTCAATCTTTTTGCCCCGTTCTTTTTCACGATCTTTCTGTGTTTCTCGCTGTGTTTCTTTTGCAGATTCCATATCAAGCCATTGCAAAGTGCCGTCGAGCACTGCGTCTTGAATAACAGGGTCCGGTAATGATCCCGCAAAATAGAAAAAAATATCAGCAATATCTTCATGCGAGAGATCGGATTTTATTTGTGAAAAGAGCGCTTCAAAAAATTTGGCATAATCTTGTGGAGTCATGATCTCTTTCAACTTTCGCTCTAAAGGGAAAATTTCGTAGCGGGAACGCATCGTATTATATTCTTTTTCAGCAGCCAAAATTTCATCATACAAACGGCGCGATTCAGCCTTTCTTTTAGTAACAGACCTTTTTGCATATAACTCATTT
>CAYNXQ010000022.1:0-10254 GCA_964401185.1 uncultured Gammaproteobacteria bacterium
GAGCAGATCATATTCGCGTGGTGGGCGAACGGGTTCGGACGAGCCTCTTGTCGCTTGGAATTGTTGCAGATCGCATCGAGGTTCGCCCTATTCCTATTCCGACAGAAACACTGCATCAGTTCACCCCAGCGTTTTCTTTGCATGATCGCTATCCGAGTTCTGAAAAAATATTTTTGGTGCTCGGCCGACTTGACCCAGTGAAAAATATCGCCTGGTTGATCAATTGTTTTGCCGAGATCAAAGAAAAACGCCCCAAGTATCATCTCCTCATCGTCGGTGATGGAGGGGAAAAAGAGCGTCTCCAGGCACTTGCCAAAGACAAGAATTTGGGTGATACTATCACATTCGAGGACTGGACTGCCGATCCATGGAGTTATATCAAAGATGCTGATTGTCTCTTGTTCCCTAGTCTCTCGGAAGGCTACGGATTGGTCGTCATGGAGGCGCTAGCGCTTGATACGCCAGTTATAATGACCGATGTTGGTGTAGCGAATTATGAAGTGAAATCCGGACCGAAAGCAACGATTGTTCCCATCAATGATCGCGAAAAATTTATTCAGGCTGTGCTTCATGTCACACCATAATATCTTGCTATGAAAAAAACCGCACTCATTACTGGTATTCCGGGACAGGATGGATCCTACTTGGCCAAATTGCTTCTTGAAAAGGATTACAAAGTCTATGCGATCATCCGCCGTTCGATTGACCGCAATTTTCACAATCTCGAAGAGTTGGGTATTTACAAAGATATCAATTTTCTCGATGGGGATTTGACGGATGAGGCGTCGCTGATCCAGGCAGTCCGTACTACTCGTCCCGACGAAGTCTACAATCTTGGCGCACAATCATTTGTCGGAGTATCTTGGGATGTGCCGATTGTCACCACCGAAATCAATGCGCTTGGCCCGCTGAAACTCCTCAATGCCATTCGCAATTTTCATCCGACGGCCAAATTTTATCAGGCTTCGACCAGTGAGATGTTTGGCAATAGTCACAAAGATGGCTTGCAAACCGAAGATACGCCGTTTCATCCACGCAGTCCGTATGCGATTGCCAAATTGTATGCGCACTGGATTACGATCAATTTCCGCGAGAGTTTCGGGATGTTCACCTGTAGCGGCATTCTCTTCAATCATGAGTCGCCGCTCCGCGGGATGGAATTTGTCACGCGCAAAATTACCGATGGCGTGGCGCGGATCAAGTACGGACTGGCAACAGAGCTTCATCTGGGCAATCTCGACGCCAAGCGCGATTGGGGTTTTGCTGGCGATTATGTCGATGCCATGTGGCGGATGCTTCAGCAAAAAGAGCCGGAAGACTTCTTGATTTCTACCGGAGACACGCATAGCGTCCGTGAATTCGTAGAACTGGCATTTCAACACGCGGGCATTGCCGATTGGGAGAAGTATGTGAAGATTGATCCGCGCTTTATGCGCCCTGCTGATGTCTTTGCGCTCCACGGACACAGCGGCAAAGCCAAAGAAAAACTGGGTTGGGAGCCGAAGGTTTCTTTTCCAGAACTCGTCAAGATGATGATGGATGCGGATCTCAAACGTCTCGCTCCCAAGGTGTAATACGTTTCGAATTTCGAACTTCGTATTTAGAATTTTTCACTGGTATGTGTGGTATCAATGGTTTCACTTTTGCGGATGAAGCCCTGATCAATCGAATGAATGATTGCGTGAAGCACCGTGGGCCGGATGGCAGCGGTGTCTTTGTTGATCCGCAGATCTCTTTGGGGCACGCGCGACTGGCGATTCTCGACCTTACCAGCGCAGGCGCCCAGCCCATGAGCAGTCCTGACAAAACAGTAACCATTGTGTTCAATGGCGAAATTTATAATTTTCAGGAATTGCGAGAAGATCTGAAGAAAAAAGGCTATGCATTTCATTCGGGCACCGATACCGAAGTCATCATTCATGCCTACGCGGCCTGGGGAATTGATTGTGTAAAGCAGTTCAATGGCATTTTTGCCTTTGCCCTCTGGGACAAGAGACAAGAAAAATTATTTTTGGTACGCGATCATGTGGGGGTGAAGCCGCTCTATTATTTTCAGGATCCTTCGACAGGCTCAGGACCAGTGAACTTAATTTTTTCTTCGGAAATCAAAGCCATTCTCGCTCATATGGCGCCGCGGCAGCTGAATCTCGACGCGCTCAATCTGTATTTCCGCGCGCTCTATGTGCCTGCACCTCTCACCATGTTCCAGAATATTTTCAAATTGGAGCCGGCCCATTACCTCTCGTATCACCAGGGGATTGTAGAAAAAGTGCGCTATTGGTCTCCGGGCACGACGCCGACAATACCTTCCAAAGCCGATGCCAAAGAGCAGATTGCAGGCCTCCTCAAGGATTCGGTGAAACGACAGATGATCTCCGAACGTCCTGTGGGAGTATTTTTGAGCGGCGGGATTGATTCTACGGCTGTGCTTGGTATGGCACGAGAGAATACTGTTCACACACTCAAAACATTTTCGGTTGGGTTTGACGTTGCGCCAGAAAAATTCAATGCCGACCTCGCGCTTGCTCGAAAAACCAGCCAACTCCTTGGTACCGATCATCAGGAATTGATTGTTACCGGTCAGGATTGCGCCCGATATTTGCCGGAGGTGATTTATCACATGGACGAACCGGTGGCCAATGGCACGCAAGTCGCCACCTATTTGCTTTCCAAATTCGCGAGGCAACATATTGTCGTGGCTCTGGGAGGAGACGGGGGAGATGAGCTCTTTGGCGGGTACGAACGGTATCGTCTCAGTCAATTGGTCAGTTTCTATCAGCGGCTGCCAGCCCTGACTCGGTCGCTTGTTAGTTCGCTCTCGTCGGTACTGCCGAAAAATTTTCGTCAGGAAGTGGGGAAAATGGATATTCCCGCTGGCGCTCGTCGCTACGCCTCGTTTCTTTTTCAAAAAGAAGAAGATATCGGACATTTTTTGTCAGGAGAAGCGAATCGTCTGCGCATCACTACTGATTTTTTTCAGAATCAATATTTTTCTTCGCCAACCCGCGATCCAGAAAATGATTTGATGTGGGCTGATCT
This sequence comes from uncultured Gammaproteobacteria bacterium, assembly GCA_964401185.1. Taxonomy (GTDB): domain Bacteria; phylum Patescibacteriota; class Patescibacteriia; order Magasanikbacterales; family UBA922; genus JAHFIC01. Next base: position 3,040 of record CAYNXQ010000022.1, read on the forward strand.
GCAATCGTGGCTTCCCGATGAATCGCTAATCCGCAGTGACAAACTCTCGATGGCCTTTGCCCTGGAACAGCGCGTGCCGATTTTGGATTATCGATTGGTTGAATTATCGCGGCGCATACCCTCGTCACTCAAATTGCAGGGAAATACCAAAGGATTGTTCCGTGAAGCAGTCTCGCCATATCTGCCCGAACATATCTTGCGCGAGCCCAAGCGCGGCTGGACCACGCCTGCTTCCCACTGGCTGCGCACGGATCTTGAACCACTCATGCGGACAGTCCTGGACCCGGCCTACAACCCAGGGGTGAGTGACCTCTTTCGTTTTGACGAGATCAACCATTTGTATGAGGAGCACAAAGCCGTCCGCGCCTACCATATGAATCTATTGTGGGCATTTCTGACATTCCAGTTGTGGTATCACCGATTTTTGTATGCATAAGAAAAAAATTTTGGTGGTTACTCCACGCTTTCCTTACCCCATCTCTGGCGCCGATGAACAAGATCGCGCTGGCGGCATCTTGCAGTTCAAGCGTCTCGGGTATGATGGTATGGTCGTGGCAAAGTATTTTGATTGGCAACCAAAAGAAGAAATCCAAGCTTGGGCGCAAAAAGAAAATATTGCATTGAAACTGGTGCCCTACATCCAGGGAACAAAACATTCGCTCCTTCTTCGTCACCCGTTTTGTTTGGATGGATCAGCGCTGGAATATTTTGACCCAGATATGATCGCTGCAGTCGAACAAGCAATCGATCAATTTTCTCCTGACCTGGTGTGGTTTGATTACACCTATCTCTGGCCGCTGTACCCATTGGCAAAAAGAAAAAACATCCCAATGGTCGTACGATCGATCAATAATGAAGCCCGTCATTATTTGCAAGAGGATGGTGTGACGCCACTCCACCTGCTCAAAGCGATTCCAAAATATCTCACCGAGTGGAAAACCGCACAGGCAGCTGACATCCTATTCGCCATTACCCCACGAGAAGAAAAAACCTATCGTCATCTGGGCGCGCATCAGGTGGCGACACTCCCGCTCCGCGGACTTGCGCATGAGTTTCCACGTCATGTGCCACAGGATCGAGAGGTGCTCCATATTTTCTTTTTTGGCTCTACCTATACGGTCTCGCACAATCGTCGGGCGCTGGCCTTCATCTTGACAGCATTGGCTCCGCGCGTGTATGAAGAATGGGGAGAGAAGTATCAGTTTCATATCTTTGGTGCCAAGTTTCCACCGGATCTAGAGCCAGCGCTTCGTGCGCTCGAGCCTACGGTAAGCTATGAAGGGTTTGCGCCAGATCTGGATCAGGCGCTCCGCGATATGGATATTGCAGTGGTACCCTCATTTTTTGGCGCAGGCATGCAGCAGAAGATTTTTGAACCGCTCCGTCGCGGCTTTCCAACGATCACTCATGCGCGCGGATTGGCTGACTATGATTTTCACAGCGGTAAGGAACTCCTGACTGCCGCAACGCTCGATGAATATCTTGGGACACTCCGCCAGCTTCGCTCGTACGATCTGCGCAAGACGCTTTCGGCCAATGCTTTTGAAAAAAGTCAGGCGCTTTTTTCCCGCTCTGCCAATGATGACATAATTACCCACCACCTTGATGCTCTATGAAAAAATATTTAAAATCGCTTGCCGCTCTTACCGTAGTTATCCTTATTTTGATTCCGCGATTAGCGCTTCTTGGAAATGGGTTGGACGCGCAAAGAATCTGGGATACCAATACGCCAGCCGCATTTCGATTGCTGCAGGCCGTGCAAACACATACGGTCGGAGCTTTTTTTGCGGCGGATGAGAAATATCCGCTCCTCGGCTCTTATCTGTATCTGCCAGTGATCGGTGCGTATTACGAAGTGGAACATGTCCGTGGAATTTTTGCGACCCCCAATGATTTTGCGCGGGCGTATGCCTTAGGGCAGACAAATCTGTTTTTCTGGATTCGAGTGGAAATGCTTGTGATCAATCTGGCGGCGCTTTGGCTCCTGTATGTGGTCGTCAAGAAATGGAGCAATAATTCTTTTTGGACAGGCATTACAGCGATTGCCCTGGCGGCAGTGAATTTTTATGTCACCATGTTTTCGGTAACGCCGCGCATCCACAATTTTGCTTTTGCCACGACCACGCTCGTCTTGTATACATCATTTCTTCTCTTGGAAAAGAAACATTGGCGGAATTATCTCTTGGCTTTTGGTTCGGCAGCAGTTGCCGCCAGCATTTCACAAAGCAGTTTTACTACATTTGTTTTGCCGATCTTGGCGAGCCTCTATCAATGGGAGAAAAAGAAATGGCAATGGTGGCCAGTGCCCAAGGAATTGTGGTGGAGTCTGGCAGGAAGTGCGGTCGCAACCATTGTGTTGGGATATCCGCGAGCGATGGTTGCGCTGTTTGATCATTCGATCACTTTATCAACAGTTTTTTTGAGCAATGAGCATAGCACGCCGCACTTTGGCCTGCAGTACATTTTTTCTTTTGCCTTCAATTATTTCATTTTTACCGAAGTCGTTCTCACCTGGCTAATGGTGTGTGGCATACAGTATGTCTGGCGCCGGAAAAAGAACACACGAACATTGGAACCGTATGATGTGTTGGCAGCTGCCCACATCGCTGCCTTTTTTCTGATGTTTGGCTTTTCCGATGTGCTGGTCGGTCGATTTACATTGGTGATCATGCCCTCGGTTTTCCTTCTTCTTGCCCGCGTGTTCACGCAACTCGCCAAAAATCAGGTGGCATTTTTTGTCGCCCTGGCACTCGTCGTTTTTCAGGCTTGTGGTATTGGGATTTTAACTCAGATTGCTCTGGCGCAAGATACTTGGACACTTGTGGCCGACAAAGTGATCGTCGATACCTATGCCAATGATCGCATCTTGACGACGATTTCGCCCAGCCTGCTCGGTGTTGTACCGCGGCCCGAGTCAGTGGCAACGGGCGATGTTGGAGAAGTTGGTGCGACTGATCTATTGATTGCCAAAGATAATTTGGTTGGCCCAAAGTCTCGCAAATTGGAATTGTGGAATCCGCAGAGTCCAGGCATCTCGGACGCTGATCTCTCGCGTTATCGCTACGTGATTGTCGGAGCCGATGATCCGTACCGGTTTTTTGCCGAGGATCGCTTGAGCCAGAATCATTTTGTGATTGCGAAAAAATTTGTGAATACCCGTGTGGCCGAAGCTGCCAGTACGGATTTTCTTGCTTGGGATATGATCGTGCCCCAACCGCATGTGCCATTGCCGCTTGCTCTACTGCGCTATCGTTCCTTTGGCCCTACTATTTTGCTCTATCAGCATCGCTAGCCTATGACGATTCTTGTCTGCACACAAAAGGTGGATGCCCGCGATCCGGTCTTGGGATTTTTTGTCTCTTGGCTTCGCGCGCTGTCGGCGCATGCCGATCTGATTGTGCTTGCGCTCGAAGTCGGGGAGTATGATCTGCCAAAAAATGTCCAGGTCATTTCGCTTGGCAAAGAATCTGGACGATCGCGATTGCAGTATCTGTGGAGATTTTTTTCCACGATTATCCGCTTGCGCCGCGAGTACGATGGCGTATTTGTACACATGAATCCAGAGTATGTGATTTTGGGCGGACCGCTGTTTCATCTCTGGAAGAAAAAGGTGCTGCTGTGGTACACACACAAAGCAGTCAATCTCCGTTTGAAATTGGCCGAATATTTTGCAACCAAGATTTTTACGGCTTCCGCAGAAAGTTTCCGATTGCCAAGTGAAAAAGTGGAAATTGTTGGTCACGGGATTTCTCCCGAAGCGATTCAGCCGCGCAGCTTGGAGCAGCCACACGATACACTCGAGTTGCTTTTTGTCGGGCGCATTTCTCCTGCTAAAGATGTAGAAACCGTAATCCAGGCGGTAAGTGATATCCATCGCGACATGCCAGAAAAAAAAGTCCAGCTGGGTATCATCGGTGAACCAGCGACCTCGACCGATGTTGCCTATGCAAAAACGGTGAAGAAATTGGTCGAGACGCTCGGATGCGCTTCGACGATTCGATTTGTTGGCAGTCTCTCGCATACCCGATTGCTTAGTGAATATCAACATTATGATATTTTGCTTCACACCAGTCGCACAGGGAGTATCGACAAGGTGGTGCTCGAAGCATTGGCGGCTGGGCTGTTTGTCGCAAGTTCCAGCGAAGCCTTTGCATCTATGTCCGACGCAGTGATCTCTATCCCTTCGGGTGATCACCAGGCGCTGGCACAGACCATTGAAAAAATCTGGGATTCGGCTATACTGAAACGCAATGAGGCCGGCATGGCGCTCGTCCGCAATCGGTATAGTTTGGAGCCGCTGGCCGACCGTATTGTTGATTATTTTCGTGTATGAAAAAAGTTTCGATTGTTATTCCCGTGTACAATGAAGAGAAGACGCTGCCCAAGATTATTGAGCGCATTGTAGCGGCGCCGGTGTTGGGATTGGAGAAAGAAATTGTGGCAGTCAATGATTGTTCCAAAGATGGAAGCAAAGAAGTGCTGGAGCAATTGAAAAGTCAGTATGGGATTAAAGTCTTTCATCAAGAGGTAAATAAAGGAAAAGGAGCGGCGCTTCACCGCGGATTTGCCGAAGCGACTGGCGACATTATTATTGTCCAGGATGCCGATCTGGAATATTCGCCCGATGAATATCTGATCCTCCTTCAGCCGATTGTCGCAGGGGATGCGGATGTCGTGTACGGCTCGCGCTTTATGGGCGGACACGCGCATCGCGTGCTCTACTTCTGGCATTCGGTCGGCAACAAATTTTTGACGCTCCTCTCCAACATGTTTAGCAACCTGAATCTTACCGACATGGAGACCTGCTACAAAGTGTTTCGTCGCGAACTCCTGCAACAGGTTACCCTCAAAGAAGAACGATTTGGCTTTGAACCAGAGTTTACGGCCAAGATTTCTCGCGTTCCGCATGTTCGAATTTACGAAGTCGGCATCTCGTACCACGGCCGCAGCTACGCGGAAGGAAAGAAAATCAACTGGAAAGATGGCGTGCGGGCGATTTATTGCATCCTCAAATATTCATTGTTCAAATAATATGCTGGAGTATCCCAGCATCACCTGGCGACTATTCGCGAGCGTCTGTCGGGAATCCTGGCGCGGCAAGACGTTGCTCCGTACGCTCATGAATGAGACGTTGCGGAGTGTTACTGTCTCGGGAAAAGTTCTTGATTTGGGTTCGGGTGGAGAGGGCGGAAGCTACGGTCGGTTTTTGCACTATACTGCTGGAGCCGTCGTGACCCATACCGATTTCTACCGCGGTGGCGAAGGCATGGTAAAGCTTGATCTCGAGAAACCATTTCCACTCGACAGCAGTTCTTTTGATACGATTACCTGCTTCAATGTGCTGGAGCATGTCTATGATGCGCGCAATCTGATTGCCGAGTCGCATCGCGTACTCGGGTCTGGCGGAATGTTTGTTGGCGCCACGCCATTTCTGGTCAATTATCATCCGGATCCGCATGATTTTGCGCGCTATACGCACGAAGCCATCAAACGGATGTTTGCCTCGTCAGGGTTTGTGGTCGAACGGATAGTGTCACTTGGTTTTGGTCCGTTGTCTGTCTCCGCCAGTTATACTGCCAGTATTCTGCCCAAGTTTCTCCGAGGCCTTGTTCTTTTGCCGGCTATATGCATTGATGCAATATTGCTGCGAATGAAACCTGCGCTCCGTGGCCGCTACCCGCTTGGTTTTCTCTATGTCTGTCGTAAAGCCTAATCTGCAAAATTTTTTTTGTGAACATCGCGTGATTATTCTGATTGTTGCTGGATCGTTTTTGCTTTCACTCATGTACGCCTTTGCTTTTCGGATTCATCCGGTGGTCGATGCGCGCGCCTATGATCAAATTGCCGTGAATCTCACTCGTGGATTTGGTTTTCGCGAGGATGCGGCGCAATCCTATCAATTTGATACCGCCATTCTTCGGGCTGGTCCGGGCTATGAATTTTTTCTTGCCGGAATCTATCGCATGTTTGGTCATTCGTTGGAAGCTGTCTGGATCATACAGGCATTGCTTCATGCGCTTTCTGCGCTTCTGCTTTTCCTCATCGCTCGGCGGGTGGTGAAGGCGCAGGGAGAAACCGTTGGCCTTGTGGCAGCATTTTTGTTTGGATTCTGGCCAGACTTGATTGAGATTTCGGCCATGCTCATGACCGAGACGCTCTACTTGTTTTTGACAATTCTTATTCTCTATCTGTTTGTATTGGTCTACGAGCGGACCAAAAATATCTGGCTAGCACTGCTGTTTGGATTGCTCACTGGCCTTGCGATCCTTACGCGTCCGCCGATTGTCTTGTTTGTCCCGATTGTTCTTTTTCTCTATTATCAAAAAAAGAATTTTTTCTCTGGAGCGGCATATCTCACATCACTGGCACTTTCTCTTTTTCCCTGGGCTTGGCGCAATTGGATGATCTATCACCAAATTATTCCAACCACGCTGATCGGTGAGTACAATTTGTGGGTAGGGAATACGCTTTCGTCGAATGGCGGGCAGTTTGACAGTGGGATCAATCCGGTGACCGGTTATCTGGCAGCCCATGGCGCATTGGGGCTTGCGGCTGCTGCGCATCATGCTTTTTTTCAATTTATTTTTTCCCATCCAGTCATTTTTGTCGAGTTGACAGCTGTTCGCCTGATTCGCATCATCAGCCTTGTGCGCCCCATGGGTTTTTGGTTTTACCAAAGCGGGCTTGGACAGATGATGTTTGTTGGGCTTTCAGGGATCTGGATTGCGGCCATGTTTCTCTTTGGCACGATTGGGTTCCTGCATCTCCTCAAAAAAGAACGAGGGATGTGGTGGTATTTCATTGCTTTTGCCCTCACGACGCCCTTGACACTTTTGCCTACCGTGGTACAGTCTCGGTATCGCTTCCCCCTCTATCCGTTCCTTGCGCTCGGTGCGGCTGCGGCGTGGGTAGTGTTTGCGAAGCAGATCTCCTGGCGTGATCGCGCGGTGCGTGCGGCTATCATCACGTTTGCCGGCGCTACGGCCATCGATATCCTCTTCAATAGTCAGGTGATTTGGGAGCGACTCCTCGGATTTTTTCTTCATTAGCGGTCTAGAAAAAGTTACGCGCAGTTTGTCCCCATATTATCCCGAAATTGCTTTGACGGCATCCGCACTCCTTGAGAAAATGTGGTCATGGTAAAGGAAATTTGTTTCTCTGTTACCTATCACCAAGACAAGGAGTAAACGATGATGCGGACAAGGATGATGCAGA
>CAYNXQ010000023.1:0-10097 GCA_964401185.1 uncultured Gammaproteobacteria bacterium
GTAATGCCGTCAGAACCACCATTTAACAAAGAAGCTGAACAGAAGGCTCAGAGGGCTGCTATCAGTGAGGCAGTTCATGATCTCGAGGCTTTTTTGAAAGGGGTCGATGGCAAGGCGGCCAGAGAACTTCTGAAGAAAGCAAATAAAGAGATCTACTTCGGCTGCGACAAGGGTTTTGGTGGCGGTGGAGATATTGATTACGTTTTGAATAGTGAGGGGCTAAAGATGAAACAATGGGTCGGTCGCCGAAATCCTGTGATTTCCGAGACATCAGCAGCCCAATGCGTTGGGTTTGCAATAGCGTCTGATTTCGTCAGTTCTGTTACAAAGACCCCTGAAGGGTTGATGGATTGGCTCCGTGGGGAGCTCGACAAAATTGCAAAAGCAATCTTGGAAGGTTAATCGTATCATGGGTAGTGTTCACTTCGATGAACCTACCCTATTTTTATACTCCCAACATCTCGCGTAATTTGTCCGATGGTTTCCAGGGCGGATCAAAAGTAACCTCGATCTGCACAGCCGAAAAGCCAAGCTCACGCATGGCATCCGTCACTTCTTGCTGCAGGTATGGCCCAGCAGGGCACAGGGGGGTGGTGAGTGTCATGACAATCGCAATCGTCTTGTCATCCACAATCTTGATATCGTAAATCAAGCCCAAGGTCCAGATATCAAAAGATAATTCCGGATCAAGAATTGTTTCCAGGCGTTCGATCACTTGTTCTTTGGTCACCATAGTCAAATTTTTTCGTATCCATTTTTTTCTACTTGCTCTGCCAAATCTGGTCCTCCCGTCTTTATAATTTTCCCCTCTTTCATAATGTGTACGACGTCGGGTGCGATATATTGCAAAATACGATTGTAATGCGTGATCAGAAGAATCCCGTGCTCTGATGTTTTGAAACGATTGATCCCCTCGGCCACAATCTTGAGCGCATCCACATCCAGCCCAGAATCGGTTTCGTCTAGAATGGCATACTTGGGATTGAGGAGGAGGAGTTGGAGAATCTCCAGGCGCTTCTTTTCTCCACCAGAAAATCCGACGTTCAAGTGTCTGGAGGCAAAGCTCAGATCTATCTGCAGGCTTTTCATCATGTCTTGCAGCTGAGCATGGAATTTTATTGGCGATTGCTTCTCGCCAGTGAGCGCGCCGACTGCAGTGCGCAAAAAATTGCTGATGGTCACGCCGGCAATCTCGGGCGGGTACTGCATCGACAAAAACAATCCCTGCTTTGCTTTTTCTGAGACAGAAGCACGTGTCACATTTGTTGCATCGAGCATGATCTGCCCATCTGTGATGGTATATTTGGGATGCCCTGCCACCGCATTGGCCAGTGTCGACTTGCCCGAACCATTTGGCCCCATGATCACGTGGACTTCGCCTGGCTGTACTTCCAAATCCAAACCATGGACAATCTCTTTGTCCCCGACTGAAATATGTAGATTGCGCAGTAAAAGTGACATAATTATTTCTTTTCATGCAAAGCGTTTTGAATTGCTTTGAGTCCGAGCAGAGCGCATTGGATGCGGGTCGGAATAATCTCTGTGCCCAGGAGTGCGAATACATCATCTTTGCCGAGATGTGAGATCTCTTCAACAGTCTTGCCTTTGATCTCTTCGGTCACGACCGAGGCAGCTGCTTGCGAAATCGCGCACCCGTCACCTTGATGGCCCACATCAACGACTCTATCCCCTGCCAACTTTACTCGCACGGTAATTTCGTCGCCGCACACCGTATTCAATTCTCGTCGTTCCATATCAAAATCGGCCAGCGCCCTTTTGTTGAGCGGGTTGCGGTAGAGTTCCAGGATATTTTCTTTGTACAAAGCATCATTTTCCATACAGAGAGCATTACCCAAATATCTTTTTTACCTCCCGAACACCCGTGATCAGTCGATCGACATCTTCTTTTGTATTATACAGACCAAACGATGCCCGAGCCGTGCCATTGATCCCGAGATAGCGCATCAGCGGCATAGTGCAGTGGTGTCCCACCCGTATTGCTACGCCATGACGATCGAGTATCGTTGCAATGTCATGGGGGTGAACACCTTTCATCACAAAAGAAATCACTCCAACACGATTTGTATACGGGCCAATAATTTTTACCCCATCTATTTTTTCTAATTCTGCAAGTGCGTCACTGGTCAGTTCCTCTTCGTGTTTTTGAATATCTACAAAACCAATTGATTGGATAAAATCAATCGCCGCACCAAGACCAATGGCTCCAGAAATATTGGGTGTTCCCGCCTCAAATTTGTAAGGCAATTGATTCCACGAAGCACTTTCATAACTCACTTCTTGAATCATGTCGCCGCCAAACAAAAATGGTGGTAGTTGTTCCCCTAGTTTTTTCTTGAGGTACAGTACACCAATTCCCGTGGGGCCATACATCTTGTGTCCGGAAAAAGCCAGTGCATCACAACCCAGGTCCTGCACATCGATTGGCATATGCGCAATTGATTGGGCCGCGTCCAAGATGGTAATTGCTCCAACTTCTTTTGCTTGAGAAAAAATTTCTTTTACCGGGTTTATGGTACCCAAACTATTAGACACATGAACCATTGAGACCACCTTGGTATTCTTATCAATTGGCAAGGCAGAAGTCTGGAGTCCGAAGTCTGGAGTCAGATCGATGAATCGCAATTCAAATCCATACCGTTTCGCCATTTGTTGCCAGGGCACCAGGTTGGCGTGATGTTCCATTCTAGTCAAAACAACATTGTCGCCAGGCGCCAGCGTTGACCCAATCGTTTGCGCCAAAAGATTTAGCCCTTGCGTTGTCCCCGAAGTGAAAATAATTTCTTCTGGAATCGCGTTGATCAACGTGGCTACTTTTCCCCGCACCCCTTCGTAGAGTTCTGTCGCCCGAGCGCTCAGCGCATAGACACCACGATGCACATTGGCTCGAGAGATTTCCTCAAAATTACCCACTGCGTCAATAACACTCTGCGGCACTTGCGTGGTCGCTGCATTATCCACATACACCAAATCAGGGTGGCTGGTGAATATCGGGAATTGATTTTTTATTTGATTCAACATACAGCTAACTTTTCTTGAATTTTATTTTCTATTTCATTCCGCACCTTCATGTCTTCTATTTTTTCCAACACGGGAGTGAGGTGAGCCATGACCAATGTTTCTGTTGCACTTTTTTGATCAAAACCGCGGGATTCCAAATAAAATAATTTTTCTGGGTTGAGTCGTGTCGTAGTCGCGCGGTGGCCGCAGCGGACATCGTTGTTGCCAATTTCGAGTTCTGGCAAACCATGCACTTTGGCATCTGCGGAAATGATAAGCGTGTGCATATCCTCCTGGCCAGAGCATCCTGGCATCTCGGGTGCAATAATAATTTTTTGCTGGATGCGCGCTTCTGCCCGGCCAGCCAACACGCCATACGTCTGTATCGTCGAGACTGTGTGTAGGGCAAGATGTTCCACCTGTGCCGACAGACCAAGCTTTTCCCCCCCTACCCCAAAAAATATTTGGTTCACCTGTACCTGCGCGCCTTCGCCGATAAGTTTGATATGGATGTTTGCGGACGAGAAGGTGCACAGCTGCAGCTGGCTATTTTTGCCAACCGAAATCTCGACTGGGTCACTAGAGTCAGTATACAAAAATTCCTGGGTATTGTCTTTCATCATCCGTTCCATATTAGCCGACAGCTCCTTCCATCTCGAGTTCGATCAATTTGTTGAGTTCCAGGGCATATTCCAATGGCAAGGCTTTGATAATTGGTTCGATGAATCCTGACACGATCAGCCGTGTCGCCTCTTCTTCGGATAATCCGCGACTCATCAAATAAAAGATCTCCTCCTCGCCAATTTTGCCTACCCGCGCCTCGTGAGAAATCGTCACATGGTCGTTGCGGATATCCATGGTGGGGTGCGTGTTGGATTTGGAAGCAGCGTCGAGGAGGAGTGCATCACAGGCAACCGAAATATCGGCATCGGTGGCCCGTGGCATTACCTTGATCAGTCCGCGGTAGGTGGACAGTCCACCGCCAATTGAAATAGATTTGGAACGAATAGTAGATTTGGTGTCGGGCGCCACGTGAATCGCCTTGGCCCCGGTATCTTGATGTTGCCCTGGTCCAGCGAATGCTACACCCAGACTGTCGGAACGAGCGCCGCGTCCACGGAGAATTGATGATGGGTAGAGCATGGTGACGCCGCTGCCCATATTGCCATTGATCCATTCGATCACGCCCTGCTCATCGACCAGTGCGCGTTTGGTGTTGAGGTTGTACGTATTTTTGGACCAGTTTTCTATAGAAGAATATCGTACGCGCGCATTCGCGTGGACAAAAATTTCCACGCAGCCTGCATGAAGCGAGCTCGCGTTGTACCGCGGCGCGCTGCAGCCTTCGATGTATTGGATTTCCGATCCCTCGTCGGCAATGATCAGCGTATGTTCAAATTGGCCGCCGCGCTCGGCATTCATGCGAAAATAGGCTTGCAATGGCAAATCAACTTTCACGCCCTTTGGTACATAAATAAATGTTCCACCGCTCCAGACCGCCGCATGGAGCATGACGAATTTGTGGTCATTGATCGGCACACATTGCGTCATGAAATACTTTTGTACCAACTCTGGATACTTCTGCACGGCCACATCCATGTTTTCAAAAATCACCCCTTGATCTTCCCATGTCTTTTTCAAATTGTGATAGACCACATCGGAATCATACTGCGCGCCTACTCCGGCCAATGCCTTTTTTTCCGCCTCGGGAATACCAAGCCGATCAAACGTCTTTTTGATATCATCGGGCACCTTTTCCCACGTCTTGGCTTCTTCTGTGCCAGGGCGGACAAAGTAGACAATGTGCTCCAAATCAAGGCCCGACAAATCTGGCCCCCACGTTGGCAATGCTGTTTGGAGATAGAGTTCCAGTCCTTTCAACCGCTTCTCGAGCATCCAGGCAGGTTCGTTCTTTTGCTTGGAAATTTCACGAACAATCTCCTCGGAGACTCCGGGTGCGGATTTGTATGACGAACGATCAACATTCGCTTCTTCGTAGAGCGATCGATTCATCACATTGTGGAAATTGTCCTTGGAACTTGACATAAATAAATTACTGTGCTAGAGTTGGTGCGGAGGTAAATGAAATGAAATCATCAGGCAAACTCGCCGTTCTGTTCCTGTTCGCTTTTCTCATGGTGGCTTGGTTGGTTATCGACATCCGCTATGGGATCAACGCCGCAAGCACGGGGATGGTTTTGAATGATCTTTGTGTGATGTTTATGGGAATTCTTATCGGAATGATACCCATCAAGGTCAAACAATAGCGGGTGGACTGTCCCATGAATCGAACCGACGCGCGCATGTGCTCGTCGGTCTTTTTTATTGACACGGACCTCTTTGCTTGTTACTCTGGAAAGTGGAGGTTATATACATGTTTCCAAGAGTCTTTCGCGCCATCCTCGGCATCGTGTTCTTTTTCGCAACGGTGGCGGTTGCCCTGATCTGCGGCTACAACATCGTGAATGTTTTCGTCCGGCCGCTCTCGCGGACATTTGATCCGGACAAAGTTCTATTCATCTGCGCGCTCGGGACTGGCATACTCTGCCTGATTCTTGTCAAAGTTGGATTCTTCGGCCGCGTCTGGCGCAGCACGCGTAACTGGATCAAGACGGGAAGGTAGTACTACTTCATCCGACAACCATTGGGTTTGTCGGTTTTATTTTTGGAAAGAACCTTTTTTCATTTTTCTCAACTCTGCGATCACCCCTGGCAAATACTTCATTACAACATCAATATCTTTTTTGGTGGTTTCTTTGCCCAGGGTGAACCGCACGCTACTTCTCGCTTCTTCTGTCGATCGGCCGCAGGCCAAGAGCACATGCGACGCGTCATCCATTGCCGAGGTACAGGCCGCGCCACTAGAACATAGTATCCCATACCCATCGAGATAGAGCACCAGCGCTTCCGCCTCAACTCCTTGGAACAAGACATTGAGGTTGTTGGGCAGGCGCTGTGTACCATCAATTGCTGGACCGTTGAGTTCAACGTCCGGAGTCTTTTTTTGAATCTGCTGCCAAAAATAATCGCGTACCGTTGCCACTCGTTTCGCTTCTTTCTCTTTATTTTTTTCGATCAATTCCAGCGCTTTGCCCATCCCGATCATCCCCGCAACGTTTTCTGTTCCACTGCGCATTCCTCGTTCTTGTCCCCCGCCATACAGTAATGGCTCTATATCAACTCCTCGTCTTTTGTACAGCACGCCGACCCCCTTTGGACCGTAGATTTTGCTGGCATTGATACTCATCAAATCCACATGTAATCGCTCCACGTGCAGATCAAGATAACCAGTGGCTTGGCACGCATCGGTGTGGAAATAGGGGTAGACGGTTTTATTTTTTTGCCGCCATTTGAGAATGTCTCGGCCAATCTCGGCAATCGGCTGGATCGTACCCACTTCATTGTTCGCATACATGATGGAGACCAGGACTGTATCTTTTCGCAGCGCTTTTTGGAAATCCTCCAGACGAATTTTTCCAGTCGCATCCACCGGCAGATAGGTAACGTGGATGCCTTCCTTCTCCAGTTTTTTTATCGGCGCCAGGACAGAATGATGTTCGACCGCTGTGGTAATGATGTGCCCTTTTTTCGCACTTCTCGCTACACCAAAAATAGCCGTACTATTTGCTTCGGTCCCGCCACTGGTAAAAATAATCGTATCTGGCTGGGTAAAAAGAATCTCGGCAACCACATCTCGCGCCTGCTCAATTTTTTGCTTTACAGAGACTGCGGCGCTATATAGGCTCGATGGATTGGCAAATGCGCTCGTGAGAAATGGTTTCATGGCGCGAAAAACCGCCGGATCAATTGGCGTCGTGGCCGCATGATCCAAATAAATCGTTCGTGGTTGTTTTGGTCGTGGAGGAAACACACGAGTGATGTTAATTTGAGAAATCAGAAATTTTGGTCTCGGACAATTGCTTCACCAGCACAGCATTCATGCGTTTGAGGATCGGTCTAGACGTGCAGTGATCAATTTTGGCGCAGGCCTCGCCGCGAAAGCAGGCTGCTATGCCAATTGGTTTTTCCAGCGCCTCGATCACATCTTGGAGACTGATTGCTTCCATCGGGCGGGCAATTTGGTATCCGCCATACGCTCCTTTGGCCGCAATGATCAATCCTGCTTCGCGCAGACCCTTGGCAATTTTTTGCAAAAAGGGAAATGATATGGTACTCTCTCTCGAGAAGGCGCGCAGATTCAGGTACTCCCCCTTTTTTGTTTTTGACAAGGCGACCAGAAGCTGAATCCCGTAATCTGCCTGTTTACTTATTTTCAACATAGGGATATCATACTGAAACGGTATGTTATCAAGAAGGTATGTCCCTGTCAACTATGCCAAATTCCTCCTGGCAGACACAGCTTATTGAAAAAAAATCCCTCACCAGCGACATGGTGGCCATGACCATGCGCAAGCCTGCAGAATTCAATTTTTTGGCTGGTCAGTTCGTCCAATTTTCAATCCTGGAGCGAGATAAGCCAGCGCTTCGGTCGTATTCGATTGCTTCGGATCCGTCTGCGCCAGAACTCACATTCTGCGTCAAAATGCTTCCTGGAGGCCTGGCCTCCACCTACTTTGGCAATCTCAAACCCGACGAGATGCTGTCGTTCACTGGACCACAAGGCCGCTTTGTCTGCGCAGTCGAAGGAAGTCCCCTACTGTTCGTGGCGACGGGGGCAGGACTCGCGCCGATTCTTGCCATGATTACCGATGAATTGCAGAACAAAAAAAATACCATGCCGATCACACTGCTGTTTGGTCTTCGCTCGGAAGCAGATATCTTTTGGATTGAGGAACTGGATCACCTGAAGAATGCTTATGGCAATTTTTCTTATACCCTTACTCTCAGTCAGCCAACAGAAGCTTGGGCTGGCAAAAACGGCCGAGTGACCGCCTATGCATCGAGCGAAGTATCAGGAATGCATTGTTTCCTCTGCGGCAGCGGGGATATGGTAAAAGAAATGCGAGAGATTCTCTTGTCTCGCGGAGTGCCGAGTAATGCCATTCATTTTGAAATCTTCTAAAACGGCAAGGTAAGATTCACTCCAGCATGAGCGACTGTGCTGCCAGCCACTGCTACTGGTGGTTCAAAATTGATCGGGAAGGGCATCAATTCACCAGTCAAGGTTGGGTAATAGAGCATCTTGTTCTTGCGGCCATAGTCGTAGACTTCTTTGGTCACCTTCACATCCTGCTCGCAATACTTCTTGATCAGATCAATCTTTCCCTCGCGGAACCATTCCATAGCCTGCAACCCGTCGGCGCTTTTTTCGATTTGGAGCGTAGCGCGGGCGATGTCGTTGAGCTTGAACCGAGTGCCAGTGGATTGTTTGATCACTTTTAGCAGATCCAGCTGCGGCAAACGAGTAATATCTCCAGTGTAATAGCGCGCCAGAATCGGCAGGTCAAAGTGTTCGCTATTGTAACCAATCAATCGTTCGGCTTTTTCAAAAATCGGCCACAAATCTTTTAACTCGTGTTCTTCGAACGAACGATACTTGTCGTGCTCGTATTCGTAAATCGAGACCACGGTTACTTTCATGGTGGCCAGATTGCGAATATCACCAATAGTTTCGATATCAAAAACAACTTCTCGACTCATAGTATTAGCTTGTTAGCTTGCTGGCTTATTAGGTTAGGACTTGAATAGTTTATCACAGGATAAAAAACAAAAAAAGCGCCAAAGCGCTTTTTGTAATGGTAGAGAGCGCTGGACAGACGCTCTGGTTTAGCCTTGGATGTTCCCACCGCATTTGCATGCGGTTCTTCGAGTTTTACCCTCGATGACCAGTGCATCATGCACTAAAGGAAGCACCCTGTTTCCCCATGTGAGAATTACTCCTCACGAGTACTCAGGAAATCTCTGGTCAAACTCACCCACTTAAACGCCGGAGCGCGTGGGTAATCCCATGATTTCCTTCCACTCCCAAAGCCTAAGCTCTGGTTTGGGCTCTTCCCCTATTCTTTCGTAGTTGCCCACCCCTCTCGAGGTTTGCGCATCCGGGCTCCCGGACCTACTTATCCTGGCGGGGAATCTCGGTTGCATTTCTTCCGTCTCCGCGACTGTCCAGCTGGAGTACTATAACAACTCTTATTTTTGCCCGCAACATCATCTTGTGGACAACTTTATCGCTCGGCAGTTTTCTTGAAGCTCACCTTGAACACGGGTTCGTAGGCATTGTCGTATTCATCTTTCACTTCGATCGTCTCCCCTTTCATCAGCATCGACACTGCCATGTCGGTCATCATCTCGGCGTCGCTGGCCAAATCAATTTTCAGATCCTCGAGCTTGGTCAGTTCGCTGGCAAACTGGTCTTTGATCGTGATCTCAATTTGTTTCTTGCGTTCTTTCAGGGCTTTGGTTTTTTCGGTAATTTCCTGGTATTCCAGCGATGTTTTCAAGGCATCGTTGTAGGCGCTTTTCAAATCTTTTTGCTTTTTCTTCAATTCCTGCGTGCGTTTGAAAATTTCTTGGAGCGATTGCATAATTGAATGGTTAGTTTTTTAGCTTCATGAGCGTGTTAGCTTTTACAGAATATCACACTTGGAAAAAAGAAAAAAGGTGGGGACGATTTTGTCCACCACCTTGGCTTGCACTCGCGACTATGGATAATTGGGCAACGGTATGATGATATCGATATTTTCCCAGTCGTGAGAGAATTGATTGTTTCCATCCTGGAATCGTACTCCACCAAGATACGGCATCTTGAACGTTACGATCCTGGGTTTACCCATATCGTATTTCGTCAAAAGGAGGACGTGGGTATCCGGGAATAACATGGCGCTTTGGAAGTCCGCTTCATCTTGAATCATCCGAGTTGTCTCGACTCTCGGGTCGCTGTCACAGATCACGTGACACCATTCGCAGACTGTGGCCCGCCACCAGAGTGCTTCGAGTCGATCCGCCAGGAAAAGAAAAAGTGCGGCTGGAGTTGGCGGCAATCCGCAGGTGCAGACAAAATGCTGGCTCGGATCCATCGCATACTGTGCGGCCTCAACTTCATGCTTGGTGCCAAAGAATTGTCTGATCGCATCTGGAATGCTGGGGCAGAGAAAATACCCTACCAGTTTTTTGTTTGC
>CAYNXQ010000024.1:0-10083 GCA_964401185.1 uncultured Gammaproteobacteria bacterium
GGATGATCGCAGAGAATAGATGGGTAGCATCCGGTTCTTCGCCTCCCGAGAGAATGTCGACACTTTCAAATGCGCCTTGTCGGCGATAGAAGAGACGCGCAGTGGGGTATCCATGGACTGCCAGTGACAAGGTGTGTCCGCGAACTACGCCAACGAGACAATGGAGTTCACCCTCGCCTCGTTCCAGGATTTGGTGTCCGCGGCGATTGACGAATTCAACGCTGGATTCAAAGGGATCCTTGGCTCCTTCGCCACTGCGATAATAATGATCCTCGAGACCATCAATCAGATCCTGCAGCGCCTGAATCTCTTCTCGCGAACCATCTATTATTTCACTGATCGCAAAAAAGTAGCCATGCTTCTTTTCTTCTGGCGTGGTAGGTTCGGCGATGTGCAACAAAACATGGGATTCATCTTCATGTCCCCCTTCGATATAGAATTCTTTGATGTCAAAAACGTCGGCCATATGATTGACGCCTACCCTCTCATAGAGTATACTACAAGACACTTTGATTCCGCCACTTGCCTGTCAGTTGAGCCTTCTCATCCCACGTATGCTTGAACATCTTTTTGGTTCAAAGACACGCCTCAAGTTGCTCCGACTTTTTTTTCATGATAGCGACAAGGCCTATTTTGTCCGAGAACTCACCCGGATTCTTGATGTCCAGATCAATGCCATTCGCCGCGAACTGGAACTCCTGCTGGCGGCCGAGCTGATTCAGGAGGTAGAAACACCCGCCACCGACACGGATACTTCGGCCGGACTGCGCAAATATTACCGCCTCAATCGTGATTCCATTTTGTACCCAGAGCTGCAGGCGCTCTTGACCAAGGCCCAATTTCTTGGCGAACAGGAATTGGTGAAAGAATTGCAGAACAAGGGCAACGCTATTCGACTCCTGCTCCTCACCGGAAGATTTGTAGGGGAGCCGGGGGCATCGAGCGATATTTTAATCGTCGGAGCAGTGGATGATCGAGCGGTGGCGCGCCTGATTGCCAAATATGAAAAGGAATTTGGCTTCGAAATTCGCTACACCTTGATGACCGAACAGGAATTTTTGGACCGCCGGCATATTATGGACAAGTTTATTTATGGCCTCTTCGAAGGCAATCATGTCAAAGTCGTCAATGAACTCGGGGTCTAATCTGCGTCGTATGTATCTGGCACTCGATACCAGTCAAAAAGACGTGGTCCATATCATGCTTTTTGATGAAGAACAACTCCAAGAAAAAACGATTTCTGCTGGCAATCGCGAGATCACGATGGTACTGGCCGATGTTTTGGAACAAGAAAAGATTGCTCCCGCCGATATTGCCGGCATCATGATCGTGGTTGGCACGGGCAGTTTTACCGGCACCCGATTGGCCGCGGTCGTAGGTAATACGATTGCCATGGCTTGGCAGATTCCGGTGATGGCCATCACTGCGATGGATGTGCCCCATGTTCAGTCGCTTATTTCAGACATCAAGAAAGTTCCGGTTGGGCAGTATGTGTCTCCTGCCTACAGCGCGCCGGCGCGCATTACCCAAGGCAGCTCTGTGTGGGCGCGATCATAAACTATGTTGTCTCCCTATCAACGCTATCGTCTTTACGAAATCCTGCCGGGATTATCTGTCTGGCTTACGCTTGTTGCTGCAATTGTGCTTTCGTTTGTCGAACCGATCTGGATGATTTATGCCATTTTAATTTTTGATATCTATTGGGTGCTCAAAGTCATCTATTTTTCTTTTTATCTCTGCGTGGCCTGGTCGCGATATCGAGCTGTGCAGCGCACTGATTGGGACAAACTTTTGCAGAATTGTGGTCGTCCTTGGCAAGAATTGAAGCATGTGATTTTTCTTACGGTCTTGAACGAGGAGTGGGATGTGGTGAAAACAGCCATCGAAAGCATTGCCCGGTCGGCCTATGATCCGCGGCGTTTTGTGCTCGTGATTGCTGGTGAAGAGCGCACTCGGGCCCACTATGAACAGATTCTGCAAGAAACCAAGAAAATCTTTCGCGGAGCCTTTGGCGATATTGTGGGGACATTGCATCCTAAGGATCTTCCCGACGAAATCCCAGGCAAGGGATCCAATCTGCATTTTGCCGAACAGGAAATCAAGAAGTACCTTGATCAGCGCGGCTGGAAATATTCGCGGGTGATTGCCACGATTTTTGATATTGATACCATTACGCATCCGGCCTATTTTCGCTACCTCACATATCTGTATGCGACCCATCCGCGGCCGACCCACAGCTCATTTCAGCCAGTAGCGCTCTACAACAATAATATCTGGGAGTCGCCGGCAATTTTGCGCACCATGGCTTTTGGTACCACCTTCTGGCTCCTCAATGCGCTGGCCAGGCAAGACGCTTTGGTCACATTTTCCTCGCATTCCATGAGCTTTCAGGCAATTGTGGATGCGGGCTATCACGACAAAAGAATTGTCAGTGAAGATTCGCGAATTTTTTATCAATGCTTGATCCGCTACCAGGGCGATTACGAAGTAACGCCGATGTACGTGCCGGTGTCTATGGATACGGTGCGCGATGATCGTTTCTGGCAGAGTATCAAAAATTTGTATCGTCAGCAGCGGCGCTGGGCCTGGGGCGTGGAGCATGTGCCATATCTCTTATGGGAATTTCAAGAAAAAGGGAAAAATATCCCGTGGTACACAAAAGTCAAATGGATTTTTGTGGAGTGGGAAGGCAAATGGTCGTGGTGTCTGGTGGCGCTTTTGATTTTGATTTTAGGTCGGTTGCCGATGTGGGTTGCTCCGGAGTCTGTCCGACAGAGCGCGCTCTTCTTCAATGCGCCCCACATTCTTGAGACCTTGATGAATGTAGCCATGATCGGACTCTTCCTGTCGGCAATCCTGAGTTTTCCGCTCTTGCCCCGACGTCCCAAGACGCATCCCAAATATACCTACATTTTTCTTGTCCTCCAGTGGCTCTTGGTTCCATTTACCCTTATTCTCATGAGTTCTATTCCGGCGATTGACGCTGTAACGCATCTAATGTTCGGACGGTATCTTGGTTTCAATATTTCTCAAAAACGGCGCAAGGGTGATGTGATCCCACTCCCGCAAACTATTTTGTCTCCATAAATATGTTTCTCTTGAGCAAAAAAAATGAAAAACGTCGCCACCCGTGCCTCCAGGTGTTTCTTATTGGCGCGGCCATTTTTTCTTTGGTGATTATTGGTGCGGTTACCTTTGTTTATCATAGCCTCCGTCAGCCGATCGCGCCGGCGCCGAGCACTACCAGCACTGCGCCAACACTGCTCGACATTTTGCCGGGCGTGCTGGGATTTGATACACCCAAGACGTATCTGCTTCTCTTTGAAAATAATACTGAACTTCGGCCAGGTGGCGGATTTATCGGATCCTATGCAGTGGTACGGATGGATCATGGCAAGCCAGACATTGTAAAGATCGAAGGCACCGAGACATTGGATCATACTGCCCAAAAAGATCTCATGCCCAAGCCTCCGCAGTCAATGCTTGATTATTTGGGGATTGACCGTTGGGAATTTCGCGACAGCAATTGGTCGCCGGATTTTGCTACATCCGCCAAGCAAGCGCTCGCATTCTATCGTCTGGAGAAGGGTGTTGATGCCGACCAAATCGTGGGCGTGATTGCAGTGACGCCGACCGTGATTGAACAACTCCTGGCGCGGGTGGGTACGATCACGATTCAGGGCGTGCCGTTTACTGCCGATACAGTGACCGAAAAATTGGAATACGAGGTGGAGTATAATTATCTCAACAAGGGGATTACCACTGCGCAGCGCAAGCAGATTTTGGCGCCATTTATGCAAGAACTGGTTGCTCGAGTTGCTCCGGATTTCATCCTTCATTCGAGTGATTACGAAGCGATGCTGGCCACACTTGCCGGAGAGAAGCAAATTTTGATCTATAGTATCGATCCAGCTCTTCAAGCTGTTGCGGCCGCAAATCACTGGACAGGAGAGATTGCCACCTCGACCGATGATTATCTGCTCTGGGTCGATGCCAATTTGGGCGCGCTCAAAACCGATCGGGTGATTGATCGGCATCTGGATTACGCGATCGCCAGGCAATCGGACGGAAGTATGATTGCAACCGCCACGATGACCTATCGCCATGGCGGCACTGTGGATTGGCGCACCACCCGCTATCGCAGCTATACGCGCGTGTTTGTTCCTCAGGGCGCAGAACTTCTGTCGATTACGGGCGCTGGCGGGCTGGATGCCAAGAAAAAAGTGAATGAATTTGATCATGGAGTTGAAGGTGGTAAGACCTGGTTTGGCGCATTTGTGTCTGTCGATCCGGGGACAACCAAGACGCTCCAATTTCGTTATCGCTTGCCCGCAGATGTTGCCCAATCGATTGCGCGTGGCGCATACACACTCCTAGTACAAAAGGAAGCCGGGACGCTCTCGCCACAATTGACGCTCAATCTGGGGTTTGGTACAACAGTAACTGGAGCCGACCCAGCCGAATCCCAAGACAAGTGGGGTGACAACCAGTATCAAATTGCTACTGATTTGTCGGTTGATCGGGAGTTTCATGTATTGCTGGCACACTAACACAGGCGATTTCATTTTTTATGCTCATCAAGAAGGTTGCTATCGATCTTGGTACCACCAATATTCTCGTGCATGTCCCCAAGCGGGGGATTGTGATCAATGAGCCATCAGTCGTGGCTATTTCTCGCGCAGACAGAAGTGTTTTGGCAGTGGGTGCCGAAGCCAAGGATATGATTGGCCGCACGCCGGATACGATCATTGCCGAGCGTCCGCTCAAAGATGGCGTGATTGCCAACTATCGCACGACCGAAGCCATGCTGCGTTATTTTATCAACAAAGCGCTTGGCGGCGTCCGTCTATTTCGTCCCGAAGTGATGATCGCCGTGCCTGCTGGCATCACCTCGACCGAACGTCGCGCCGTGATCGATGCGGCCATGGCGGCTGGCGCGCGCGCGGCCTACATTATCAAAGAGCCGATCGTGGCTGCCATTGGCGCCGACATTCCCATTGGTTCGGCTTCTGGGCACATGATTATTGATATTGGCGGCGGCACGGCCGAGATCGCCGTGATTTCTTTGGGGGGCATTGTGTCGTCCGGATCTGTCCGCATTGGCGGCAATCGTTTTGATGCTTCCATTGCCGAATATATCCGCCGCAAATATGGATTGGCGATCGGCGAGCGCACTTCCGAAGAATTGAAGATTGCGATTGGCTCGGCCATGTTTATGGACAAGCCGCTCACGACCGAAGTCAAAGGCCGAGATATGATTACGGGTCTGCCCAAAACTATTTTGGTCTCGAGCGATGATACTACCGAAGCTCTACAGCATGATCTGGAAGGGCTGATCGATGCGGTGAAAGAAGTGCTTCACAAAACGCCGCCAGAATTGTCGGCCGATGTTATGGACAAGGGGATTATCATGTCGGGCGGATCGTCACAACTGCGCAATCTCGACGAACTCGTGGCGCAAGCGACTGGCGTTCCGTGCTATGTCGCCGACGAACCGCTCTTGTGTGTTGCCAAGGGGACAGGCATTGCGCTGGAAAATTTGGAAAGTTACAAACGCAGTATTCTGGCAACGAAATAAGTATGGTGATTGGTATCGATGCCTCCCGAGCCAATGCTTCGGAAAAAACTGGTGTGGGTTGGTACGCCTACCACATCATTCAATCGCTCAAATCGCTGACCCCCAGCACGGTGCGGGTCATTTTGTATTCGCCGACACCGCTCGAGGGGGAATTGGCAGTTCTTCCTGCACACTGGGAATCACACGTGCTCCGCTGGCCGCCCGGGCGGCTGTGGACGCAGGTACGTTTGTCGTGGGAGATGTTTCGACACCCACCGGACGTTCTTTTTGTTCCTTCGCATATTGTGCCCCTGGTCCATCCCAAGAAAACTGTGACCATGATTCACGACATCGCTGCCAAAGATTTTTCTCAGTCGTACGGTCCGTTCGAGCGGTGGTATACCATCTGGGGCGCGGAACTCGCTGTGAAAAATTTGTGGCGCATTCTGGTCCCCAGCGAAGCGGTCAAAAAAGATTTGTCTGCCCTGGCCCTGCGTGCGGCTCCGCGTCCACCACACATGATCACCATCCCGCATGGGTACGACGAAGCCTATGCGGAACATATGGATGTATCGATGTGCACTGCTACTCTGAACACATTTCACCTGCGAACACCCTTTTTTCTTTCAATAGGCCGATTGGAAGAGAAGAAAAATACCGCCCAACTGGTCCGAGCATTTACTCGGCTTCGCGACCTTCATCCCGAATTCATTCCAGTCTTGGTTTTGGTTGGTCAGCCTGGGTATGGACACGAAGCAACGACGCAGGCAGTGGCTGAAAGTCCATACAAATCAGATATTCGACTGCTCGGCTGGCAGCCGACCGATGTCATCGTTCCGCTCTTGCAATCGGCGACAGCTTTTGTTTTTCCCAGCATTACAGAAGGATTTGGCCTCCCCGTGCTTGAAGCCATCGCAAGTGGCGCGCCGGTCGTTGCGAGCGATATTCCAGTACTCCACGAAGTGGCTGGTGAGGCGGCGCTTTTTGTGGATCCGCATTCCAGTGATGATTTGGTCACAGCGATGCATCGTCTGTTGCTGGATCAAGATTTGCGTACGGCTCTGCGACAAAAGGGCTACGAGCGCATCAAACAATTTTCTTGGAAAAAATCAGCCGAGGCTACGCTTGATGTTCTATTGTCAAAATAAACCCTTCGACTTGGCTCAGGGAAAATAAAAAAAGCGCAGTGGATTCTGCGCGGAGGCGTGGAGACGACTTACTCAAAGTTGATCGTCCGGCGTTTTTCGGCCTCAGTTGCCAATGTGATTTCCAATTTTTTTTCTTCGGATTCCAGTCGCACCAATGCTTGGCGTTCGTCACTCAACCGATTGTACATCTCTTTTTCCAGCGCATCGATCCGATTGCGGTATCGTGTCGGAGCCAATAGACGCAGGCGTTCGAGGAAGTGAAAGCGCATGGTCTCAAATTCTTTTATCTGCTTTTTTCTCCACAGGAGTTCACCTGCCGAGATGGTGCGCAGATTAGCAAGGCCATCGGCCACTTTTACCGCCAGATCTTCGAATCGTCCATAGGTCAGCAGCCGCTCTGCGAATCCCTCTTTGGGAACTTTGCTTACGCGAATGACAATGGTCGCCACTTGCTTGCCAAAGATGTGTTCCAATTCTTCGGCAGTCATCCGGGTATCCTCCAGGGTATCATGGAGCAGTGCAGCGCAAATGACGTCGGGATCATCACAGGTCAATTCGTCGAGTACGATCAGTGCCACCTCGCGCGCGTGTTCAAAATAGCGGATGGGGGCACCCCGTTCGTCTTGCTCCATACGCTCTTGTCCGCGGTGACGATTTTTGCTGATCTCGTAGGCATGCATCACGCAACTCACGTCGCTTGGGGCGAGGAGCGGACGCAGGCGCGCTTCGAATGTCTCACGATTTTTTCCATTCTGGGCCATGGTTTTCCTCCTGTCTCGAGCCTAGCAAATGATTCATCGCTTGTCAATATGCGTATGTCTGGATCAAATAGTTTTTTATCTAAAATTAGCCATTTTTTCAGTTATTCACATCTGGGCCTTGACATGCGTGCTAGTTTATAGTATAGTAAAGGCTCGTTAGTTGTTAGAAAAACGACTGTAGCTCGAATCTCGCAAGAGATGAGCGAAGACCAAGGAGGCACCCATGGTGTCGAACGACTTCAAGCAGAACCGCGAGCGCTTCGCGGATTCTTACAAGCAGAACAAGCTCGACCTCGACCTCGACCGCGACCTCAACGCGACCGCGACCAGCCTCTCGAACAGCTGATCACCGCGCCGGCGCGACCGACACCTGTGGCGTCGGCGGCCTCGACGAGCGCTAAGCCCTGCGGCTAGCCTATCGAGTGCCGCCGGCACCACATCACCCCCGAGAGACATCATCTCGGGGGTCACTTTTTTTCTGACACACACTTGACAAAAGGTTTCGGTTATGGTAAGATGATATGCCTGGTCGAGAAATCGCCAGGTGTCTGAAAAACAAATAAGGAGGATTGGGAATGATTTCGGTGGTGGTTTTTGCAGGGGATCGGTTTGTGGAATCATACAGTTTCGCAACCGAGTATCGGGATCCAGAATTGTATCGGGAGAAGGTCGGTTATCTCTACGACCGATCAAATCCGCGGGTCCTGATGGGTGAGTGGGCAAAAAAAGGATTCTGCTGGGTAGCAGATTTTGGCCACGCCAGTGAAGACGAAAAGAGGCACTGGCTCCGGGCCGAAGAAGGCTACCGCGACTATCTTTCTCGCAACGCGAAACCACAACAAAACACACCTCGCGAACAAATTTCTCCGTGACCATAAGGTTGAAGCGCCTGCCCCCAGACATAATGTCCTTGCCAAAAGGATGTTGTGCTCTGGGGCTTTTTTATTGTCGTCTTTGCGTCCCCATGGTATACTTGAACTATTCTTGCTATGGAGATCAGGATTATCGGACACGAACGGGTGCAGAAGTTTTTGGAGACTGCTATGGCAAGCGGGCGATTGAGTCATGCCTATTGCCTAGTTGGATGTGAAGGTCTGGGAAAACGAACGTTGGCCGAAGCCGTGATTGCTGAATTGCTTGGCATACCAAGAGAAAAAGTTGCAACCCATCCGGATGTGCATATTGTAGAGCAGACCACGGACGAAAAAACCGGTTCTTTGAAAAAAGATATTCGGATTGAACAAATTGAAGCTCTGCGGGGTGAGCTGGCGCGGCACAGCTTTTTTGGCGGGTACAAGGCCGTGCTCGTGATTGGCGCAGAAAAATTGAATCAGACCTCGGGCAATGCCCTCCTCAAAACTTTGGAAGAGCCAGCTGGCAAAACCATTTTTTTCTTTACGACTGACTGCGAAGAGGCGATCCCGCAAACGATTCGGTCGCGCTGCCAATCATTGTATTTTTCTCCAGTCAAATCTGATACGATCGTTGCGGCGCTCTTGGCGCGGGGTGCGACTCCAGAACAGGCAAAAGAATATTCGAGCTACAGTCTCGGTTGTCCGGGCAAAGCGCTGCAATTTTTGTCTGATCCAGAGGCATTTCTGGAAGAGAAAGAAGAGTGGTCGCGATTTTCTGCGCTACAAGGCAAACCATTTCATGAAAAGCTGGCGCTGGTAGAATCGCTTTTTGGCGAGAAGGGTGACCATACCGATCATGTGGCCGAGCGGGGAGTGTGGTCGCGGCGGCTGGCGCTGTGGGGAGTGCTGGCAGGGCGAGCCTGGGTAGACGGACGCAGGAATCGAGAAGAAACGCTCCCGATGCTCGAACGCATTCGGGCAGCCGAAGAAGAAATGCAGCACAATATCCATCCACGACTGCTGGTCGAAATGGTGCTCCTCAATACACGATAAATACTTTACATTTTATTCTTTTTTATGCGGGGAAAAATACTTGCTCTTGGGATGCTGGCAGCGGCGCTCATGTTGGGCGGTGCTGGCTGTTTGTCGCTCACCAGCGGGCCAACCACTTCGGGGCCAGCCGGCATGTTTATCTCACTCGATAAGGGGAACAATTGGCAGGCAATCTCGAATCTGCCGACATTGCAGGGTGTGCAGAATTTGTCTGGAGATAGTGTCTACCGCCTGGTTGCAGACCCAGAGGATTCATCGGCGATTTACTGGCTGTCGCGTGAGGATGGCATGTATTTTTCTTACAACGATGGTCGCTCCTGGCAGAAGGCCAATGGACCGTTGGCTGGCGGTTTTGTCTATGCTGGGGCAGTGCATCCCAAGGACAAGTGTACGGTATTTATGACCAACGGATCGCAGATCTACAAGACAACTGATTGCGGCCGATCGTGGACAGAAGTCTATCGCGAATCGCGTCCGGATGTGCAGATCATGTCGCTGGCCTTCAATCCTTTTTCTCCATACGAAATTTTTATTGCCGAGAGCAAAGGAGATTTGATCGAGAGTACCGATCTCGGCGGCAGCTGGCGCGTGGTCAAACGTTTCTCTGGAGCATTGGCCGAAATCATCCCGGATCCCATACAGAACCATATCTGGTATTTGGCGTCCAAGAGCGATGGCTTGTATCGATCAGTCGATGGGGGGGCTACCTG
>CAYNXQ010000025.1:0-10053 GCA_964401185.1 uncultured Gammaproteobacteria bacterium
ACTTCGAATCCAGCGCGATCGCGAGAAAGACCTCCTGGACCAAGCGCTGATACGCGGCGCTTGTGCTCCAGCTCGGCCAAAGGATTGATCTGGTCCATGAACTGCGAGAGCTGAGAACTCATGAAAAATTCTCGCACAGCGCCAATCACGGGCCGGGCATTGATCAGCTTGTTTGGGGTCAAACCTTCCAGTTCGTAGGTGCTCATGCGATCCTTGATGATGCGCTCCATGCGGGCCAGACCGATGCGGAAACGATTCTGCACCAATTCACCCACCGCGCGCACGCGGCGATTGCCCAGGTGATCGATATCATCGGGTTCAGCCTGGGTAACATTCAAACGTACGACTTCTTTCAAAACAAGCAGTAATTTTTCTGGCGAGAGCACACGCTCTTCTTTGGCATCGAATTGCTTATCCGACAATTTCAAAGCAAACTTGGTATCAAATTTGTAGACGCCAACCCGGCCCAGATCGTAACGATCAAAATTGAAGAACATGGCATGAATCAGGCTGCGCGCATTGTCGGCAGTGGCCAGATCTCCTGGGCGGATACGCTTGTAGACTTCGATCAAACCCTCATCCTCGGTCGTCGACGGATCTTTCTTTAGTGTCTCTTCTATATAATTGATGTTCGGATGGGTATTGACATCTTCGAACAATTTCAAAATTTCTTCGTTGGTTGTATATCCAAACGCGCGCAGAAGTGCGGTGGCTGCCACTTTTCTCTTGCGGTCGACTTTGACCCAGATCACATTGTTCTGATCGGTTTCAATTTCGATCCAAGCGCCGCGATTTGGGATAATCTTGCCGCCATAATAGCGACGACCGCGCACAGTATCGGCAGTAAAGAAAGCACCAGCGCTGCGGATCAGCTGCGAGATCACCACGCGTTCAATTCCATTCACCACAAAGGTGCCGCGCGGAGTCATGATCGGGATATCGCCCAAATAAATTTCTTGCGTATGCTCTTTTTGTGTGCGCTTGTTCACCAATCGGACACTAACGCGCAGCGGCGCTTCGAGAGTGGCATTTTTTTTGTGACATGTCACCTCGTCAAACTTTGGCTCATCCAGATAATAATCCTGAAAATACAATTCCAGATCACGGCCAGTAAAATCGGTGATGGGCGAAACTTCTTCGAACAATTCGCGCATGCCATCTTTCAAAAACCAATCATACGAAGACTTCTGAACTTCGATCAGATCGGGCACTGCCACCATGTCGTGATCTTTGGTAAAAAATTTCCGTTCCTGAATCTTGGTCGGTTGGCGTTTGTATGCCGGCATAGGAAAACAAAAAATGGCGTCTCAAAGAGAAGCCGATTGAATTTTTATCGTGTGAAATGTCGCTTTTGTGAGTGCATGGTGCGAAAACCCTGCACGCAAAAGTGATAGCTACCCGCTCCTAAGCTCCGTAGAGCAAAAGGGCAGGCTGGTTCCCCATGCTATGCTTGGGGTAACACCCATTTCAGACCGAGAGAAGAGTCAGTGGTCGCTTAAGCGCACGAATGCTTAACCGAATGATAATGAACATATAATACCTGGTATACAAGCTTTTGTCAAATGAGAGCCTGTGGGTAAAGTTTTGTCAATTATTTGCCTATTTTTGGCTTATTATAGAGCAATTTTACCATTTCTCACTTAGAAAAAGGCCCCACACCCCACTGGTTTATCCACATGCCAAACCCCTCTCCTATGAGGGAAGGGTCAGGGTGGGGTCTAGGTATTGACAAAACTCCAAAAATGTGCTATACTGGTATGTTATCTAGAGCAGTACAAACTGTTCTAAATAACAATAAAAATGGCTAATTTAAGACAAATATTGCCATTTAGCTCTTGACAAAATGGTAAAAATCTGGTATAGTAAAGCGTTCTAGAAATGGAGCCGGAAGCGTGGTCTGGGGCAACCCAAGCTACACTTCCTCGCCCATTGTCGGGTGGAGGATTGACAAGTCGATTCTCCGAACTTTCGGAGGGGGGTATCAAACGACACTTTGCACTGGTTTCGACTGGCGCGGTGCCGAACAGATATCTTTGCATCCCCTACTCGGGCGCGAGCTCAGAGTGGGGATACCAAAGCTATGTGTTAGCGACTGACCAAAGGGGGTACATGACGACCGGGATTTCCTGAATCGTCATGTCCCCTCTGGGGTGAGGCCGAAACAATTCAAGCCTGCCTGACGGTAGGCAGGGAGGGCAACCGGCCGAACCTCAAGCCCTTTCACAACTCTACGTGCGCGGCGCGAAAGAGTTTTTTTGTGCCAAAATGACTTTTGCGCGCCGCGCATGCGGCAAATAGTTTGGTCAAAGAAGGTCAAGATGACTTTTCTGCCAAGCGACGGACCGCATACTGCGGTAAGGAGGAGCTGATGAAGCTCTACACCTACACGTCGCCATGGCGTCTGGGAGTGATGGTAATCATCCTCACAGTCCTGGCCTTTATCCTCGGAGCCGAATTCGGTCTCCAGCTGGAGAAGAGCCGAGTGATCGCTTCGATCGAGGCGATCAAACAAAAATCGGAGCGTCCAGTCAAGACCACTCCAGCCAGCCCGAGCCGAGGCGAGAAATCTTCACCGCAAAAACTGGTGGAGAATGCTATTCCACGACCGAGGAATCTCCTGGCTGTCGGGGCGCAGATCCGAGTCTCCTGGGGACAGGAGGCCATTGAGGTCATGGTGATCGACCGCATCTGGCTCCGGGACATGGCAGACTTCTGCCAAGAGACAGAAAGACGTGGTGGCGATTGTCACCTGTCTTATGTCTGCAATCCAGAATTCGGGAGCGCAAACAATCCGCTCCCCACACTGGTGGATATCTGCGCGCCAGTGAAAAATCTGGTGGCAGAAAAGTAAGCCCGACGAGAGCGGGCAAAGAGGTGAAGGGTTCTACTTTCTGGTAGGCCCTCTTTTTTTTTATTTGTGATACAATAGTATCGCTATGTCCCGACGTCGCCGTCCTCAAGCTATTCCCTACGACCCGATTCTCTCTCGCGGAATTATTGTTGTGCTTCTGCTCATGCTCACAGCCCTCATTACTCTTAGCTTTTTTGGCAAGGCTGGTACTGTGGGTGTGGTGATCAACGATTGGGTGCTTAGTTTTCTCTTCGGAGGCATGCGTTTCGTCGTCCCGCTGATTCTCCTGATCATTGCCTGGTTTGCAGCTAAGGATCGCCATACCGACTTTGCCTATCGCCCCACTCATATTCTCGGCGCAGTTCTTTTTCTCTTGACCAGCGCAAGTTTGCTCCATCTCAGTTTTGATCCGGCCAACATGTGGACAGAAGCAATTGCTGGTCATGGTGGCGGAGCTTTTGGCATGCCTGCCTATCTATTGAAAACGTATGCCGGGGCCCTGGCCAGCGCTATTATCCTGATTGCGCTCCTTATTGTATCGGTACTCTTGATCTTCAATACTACGGTCGCTGGATTTATTTTGCTCCATCAAAAAGTTTTTGGATTCCTGGGCAATGGCCTGGTGGCTATCGTCAAAAAATTGTTTGTCCGTAAGGAGGCAATGGATGCCGAAGGAAATTTCGCCGAAGCAAGCGAAGATGTAGAAGAGAGTGATGAAGAAGAAATGGAAGAAGGTGATGATGTACCCAAACGCCGATTTTTGGCTCGCGCAGTTGCGAGTGACACGGCCGAAGAAGCGGATGAGGAAGAGACAGAAGAAGCCGATGATGCTCCGGCTGGACCATGGGCCAAAAAAGTCGTGATCAAGCACGTGCCCGGCACCACCCTGCTGTCGGACAAACGCGGCAAACCAACCAGTGGTGACATCAAAGCCAATTCTCAAACCATTCAGGATACATTCCATCAATTTGGGATCGACGTGGATATGTCGGAAATTCGCGTTGGCCCGACCGTAACACAATACTCACTCAAGCCGCACAAAGGAATCAAACTCACGCGCATTACTGCCCTATCCAATGACTTGGCACTGGCGCTGGCCGCCCACCCGATCCGCATCGAAGCCCCAATCCCAGGCAAGTCGCTGGTTGGGATCGAGGTACCAAATCAAAAAACTGCCATGGTCGGATTCAAGGAACTTCTAGAGAGCAAGGAATATCACGACCGGCCGCACAATCTGATGATTGCGCTTGGCAAGGATGTGGCCGGCAAAGTCTGGTGGGCGGATCTTCCTCGCATGCCGCATCTCTTGATCGCCGGCGCGACTGGTTCGGGCAAGACAGTCTGCGTGAACACCATCATCATGAGTTTGCTTTTCCAAAATACAGCCGAAACTGTCCGGTTTATCATGGTCGATCCCAAGCGCGTGGAACTAACACTGTACAATGGCATCCCCCACTTG
The DNA here is from genome assembly GCA_964401185.1 of uncultured Gammaproteobacteria bacterium. Classification (GTDB taxonomy): domain Bacteria; phylum Patescibacteriota; class Patescibacteriia; order Magasanikbacterales; family UBA922; genus JAHFIC01. The sequence goes on from CAYNXQ010000025.1 coordinate 4,311, forward strand.
CTCACTCCTGTAATTACCAATGTGCAGAAAACCGTGAACGCCCTCAAATGGACCACTGGAGAAATGGAACGCCGCTTCGAACTCCTGGCTGCTGCCGGCAATCGCGATATTGCTTCGTACAATGCCAAGCATCCCAATAGCAAAATCCCCTACATTGTTTTTGTCATCGATGAATTGGCCGATCTGATGGCCAGTGCTGCCAACGAAGTCGAGGCAGGAATTATTCGCCTGGCCCAGATGGCGCGTGCGGTCGGCATTCACTTGATTGTGGCTACCCAGCGCCCAAGCGTGGACGTGATTACCGGGCTTATGAAAGCCAATATTCCCGCCCGCATTGCTTTTTCAGTAGCATCGCTTATTGATTCGCGCACGATTCTCGATGGTCCAGGCGCCGAAAAATTGCTTGGCCGCGGCGATATGCTCTTCCAGACTGCTGAACTATCCAAGCCGGTGCGTATTCAGGGCGCTTTTATCTCCGAAGAAGAACTGAAGTCTGTGGTCGAATATTTGAAAGGCGACGAAGCGCCAGAGTACGACGACCTGATTGTTGAAAAAAATGGTGCGGGCGGCAAGGTCAATATGTTTGGTGGTGGAAATGATGATCAGGATCCGCTGTTCCAGGAAGCAAAAACCGAAATCATCCGTGCTGGCAAAGCCAGCGCCTCGTTCCTGCAGAGAAAATTGAGTGTTGGCTATGCGCGCGCTGCCCGATTGCTCGACGAATTGGAAGCCGCTGGCGTGATTGGTCCTGGCGATGGTGCCAAACCGCGCGAGATCCTTGCGGCCGGCGGCATATCTCATGATACAATGGACGCGGGCGGTCATCTCAATGTCTTTGGAAACAAAAATGCTGTTCCCGCACCCGTCCGAGTCGCAGCAGATGAAGAAATTACTAATGAAGAGGAAGGTGAAGCTGACCAACAAGACGCTGACGAAGATCCCACACCTACAGACGATGACGGATGGACAACTGTTGACACAAACTCATAATTACCTCGTACTTTCGTATTTTCGGAACTTTCGTTGTTTCGCACATATTTTATGGATGCATTTGAAAAAAAAGCGCTCGAAACACCGCGGCGTGTTTGTGTACGATTGAAAGAATTGCGTGAGGCAAAAAAAATTACTCTGATTGAAGTCGCTCGCCGCACCCGCATTAGCCAAAAATATTTGGAGGCCATTGAATCCTGTCAGTTCGACCGCATCCCTTTTGGCACCATCTACCAAAAAAACTTTATCAAGCGCTATGCCGAAGCATTGGGGATTGCTCCAGGGCCATACGTGGAGCAATTTTATGCCGAAGAAATCCTGCCCAAAGAAACTCCAGCCCCACTCTCGATTCAGGCCGAAGAACGCGAACGCTTCTCCAATTTGCCCCAGCTTCTCCGCTCACTCGTCTTGAGCGCTGTCACGCTCCTGCTTATTGGATATCTTGGTGTGCAGGTGAAAAAAAGTATTGAACCGCCAGCGCTCTCAATTTCTTCTCCACCCGATGGATTTGTCGCGACCAACGAGACGCTGCTGGTCCAGGGATCAACCGAACACGAGGCCCAAGTCTCGATCAATGGCCAGGATATCGTTACCGATGGTAATGGTCAATTCACCGAACAGCTTTACCTATCATCGGGTGTGAATACGATCGTGGTCACGGCCAAAAAGAAGCACGGCAAGGCCACCACCGAGACCCGCCACGTGATTTTGCGGGAGCCGACCAATGTATCGCTCAACACCAATCAAACCAAATAAGCCTGTCGATAACCAGTGGATAAGATTTGATTGACAGTCGCTCGCGGCACAGCGTATTCTAACAGCGGAGGAAGCAATCTCCGTTTTTTTATCTCACTAAAATGTATGCCCAAAGTTTCCAGCGAAGTCCAGGCCAAATTCAAAGCCGCTGAATCTGCCATTGATCAAATCAAACAAAAGTACGGCGATGCCGCCATCATGAAATTTGGCGAAGCCCACGCCATGGAAGTGGATGCGGTGCAGACCGGTTCGATCTCGCTCGACATTGCGCTCGGCGTTGGTGGCGTTCCCCGCGGACGCGTGATCGAAGTCTTTGGCCCAGAAGCCAGCGGCAAGACAACCCTGGCCCAGCATATTATTTCCGAAGTTCAGAAACTTGGCGGGATTGCGGCCTTCATCGATGCCGAACACGCGCTTGACCCAGATTACGCCCGCAAAATCGGCGTGGATGTAGACAATCTTTTGATCTCCCAGCCCGACACTGGCGAACAAGCGCTCGAGATTTTGGAAACACTCGTCCGATCCAATGCCGTGGACGTGGTGGTAGTAGATTCGGTGGCCGCCCTAGTACCAAAAGCCGAAATCGAAGGAGAAATGGGTGATTCCCACATGGGTCTGCAGGCGCGTCTGATGAGCCAGGCCCTGCGCAAGCTGACTGGAATCGTGAGCAAGACCAAGACAGTCGTGATCTTCATCAATCAAATTCGACAAAAGATCGGCGTCTTCTTTGGCAATCCCGAAACCACGACCGGCGGCAATGCCTTGAAATTCTATTCCTCGGTGCGCATCGAAGTTCGCCGCGCTGCTCAGATCAAGCAGGGTGACAAAATTATTGGCAATCGCGTGAAAGCCAAAGTGGTAAAAAACAAAGTCGCCGCCCCCTTCCGCACGACCGAATTCGACATCATGTACAATGAAGGCATCTCGATGGCCGGAGATCTGATTGATACCGGCGTTGCCCACAAAGTGGTGAACAAAAATGGCAACAGCTACAGTTTTGGAGAAGAAAAATTGGGCGTTGGCCGAGAGAAAGCCAAAGAGTTTTTGCGCAGCCAGCCCAAACTGGTCGAAGCCATCCGTACCCAGATCTGGGAAGCGGTGGATCGCGGCGAAGCCCCAGACGAAGAGAAGGGTTCAAAAGAAGACGGCGAACCCGAAGTGGCTGAATAGTGTACTTGACACACAGCTATACTTCTGCTAATTTGACTTCGGTACAACCAACTACAAGGAGGAAAAAATGTACGTCAAGAATTTGTTGATCGTTGTAGGATTCTGGGCAGGTATCATCGCCGTGCCACTGGTCATCATGACTATCTATTACGCATACGTAAGGTCGAACTGCCGTGGTTCGGAAGAAAAGGCGGCAAAAGTGATTGGTACTCTTGCCTGTCTTTGTTCATTTTTGGCCATGATTGGCGCAGTGGATTTCTGGATGAAGGTCGATTACCTAGCACCGCACACACTTTTCTTCTTCATTTTTGGCTTGGCAGGCACAGTCTATAGTTTTATTGTCACGATCAAACGTTTTGGCTAGCTTGAAAACGAGGTCACCCTTCTTTGCCGAAGGGTTTTTATTTCCCTTGACAAAAAACGCTCCTCATGGTATAACGAGAACACTATTCATGTGGGATCCTGATCCTGGTCGGGAGCTATTACCACGTAACACAACTTCGTATGTCCAAACGCATGAAGGCGCTCGAGGTGCTGGTAGACAAAACCAAAGTCTACTCGGCCACCGACGCCGCTGCCCTAGTCAAGAAGACCAGTACTGTGAAATTCGACGCATCAGTCGAAGTCCATGCCAAACTCGGCATTGACCCAAGCAAGGGAGAACAGCAAATCCGCGCTACCGTGGTCTTGCCTCATGGTACTGGCAAGAGCAAACTTGTAGCCGCCTTTGTTGGTCCAGATGACGAAAAGAAGGCCAAGGAAGCTGGCGCCGACTTTGTCTACAGCGAAGAAGATATCAAAAAGATTAAGGACACCGGCAAAGTGGAATTCGAAGTCGCCGTTGCCACTCCAGACATGATGCCAAAGATGGCGGCTGCCGCCAAAGTGCTTGGTCCAAAAGGACTCATGCCAAACCCAAAGACCGAAACTGTCGGCAAGGATGTTGCCAAGATGATCAGTGAATTGAAGAAAGGCAAAATCACCTTCAAGAATGATGATACTGCCAACGTTCACCAGGTGATCGGCAAGGTGAGCTTCTCCGAAGCCCAGATCAAAGAAAATCTGGAATCATTCCTGGACGCGCTCAAACGCGCCAAACCAAATACCTCCAAGGGCACCTATATCAAGACCTTGTATCTCACAAGTTCCATGGGCCCAAGTATCCGCGTGGACGCAGCCTAAAGAACATCAACAAAAACATCCCGACTGAGTCGGGATGTTTTTATTTTCATCTATCCCCAAAAGTTGGGGATATCTTGTCCGCGCGAGACACAAATATGGGTGTATAATTTTGCCAATAAACGCTATAGTAAAGACACGACAAAACCCTAGTTCAAGTACTACCTCTAAAAGCTAATAGCCATAAGCTAAAAGCTAAAAATATGATGACCCAATTCGACACTCAATACCGCAATGCGATCCTCAAGATCATGAACGAAGGCTACGAAGAATACAACGAACGCACCGGGCATCGCACCAAGATTATTCCTGGCCTTACCTTTGAACTCGACCGAGGATTTCCTCTGCTCACTCTGCGCAAAATCCCGATCAAGATTTTTGTTGCCGAACAGATCTGGTTTATCACCGGCAGCAAAGTGCCCGATGACTTTGTAAACAAATTTACCAAAATCTGGGACGATTTTACCGAAGATGATGGCACGATCCCAGCAGCCTATGGCTATCGCTGGCGCAAAGCCTTTGGCCGAGATCAGCTGGGGATGCTGGTTGACCACTTGTCCAAAAATCCTGGTTCTCGCCATGGCGTGATCATCACCTGGGATCCGCGCGAAGATGGTCTGGGCAATCCCGAAAGCAAGAAGAATGTCCCCTGCCCCTACACGTTTACGGTCAATATTATCGGCAACAAACTGCACATCCACAGTATTGTCCGCTCCAATGATATGATTCTTGGCTGTCCGCACGATGTCGCTGGTTTTGCGCTTCTTCAAGCCATTCTGGCAGCCAAGCTCGGGGTTCAGCCAGGCAAGCTCACGCACTCGATTAGCAATGCCCATATTTATGATATACACTATGCCCAAGCCTGGGAGATTACCGACCGAGCCAATGACCATCAGCCCATCTATTTCGAAGCCCAGCCCGAATATTTCGACCGTGCCGAACGGGCCGACGAAACGCTGGTCGAAGAAATCGCGACTATTCTCGACCGACAATATCACCCCCTTCCACCAATCAAGGGATTGAAGATTGTTTTATAAAGGTTATAGGTGTTAGGTAATAGGTTTTAGACATGATTGTATGATTAGTTCGTATAGGGATTTAATTGTTTGGCAAAAATCAATCGAATTAATTGTTTGTGTATATCATTTAACAGAACAATTCCCAAAGACAGAAATATACGGTCTCACCTCACAAATGAGGCGCGCGGCAGTATCAATAGCATCAAATATAGCAGAAGGTAAGGCCAGAGGTACAAAAAAAGATTACCGTCATTTTCTTTTAAACGCATCGGGCTCAGGCGCAGAATTAGAAACACAAGTAATAGTCACGAAACGATTATCTTTTGATCCAACGCTGAACTACACACAAATTGATTCTTTATTAGAAGAGGTTATGAAAATGCTCAATACACTTATAAGTAAACTTGCTTCACCAAACTAAAAGACAAAGCACAATTCTATTACCTAAAACCTAAGACCTATTACCTAGTCCATCAACGTATGTCACTTCTTACAAAAAAACAACTTCTGGAGGCGGTTCAAAAAAATGAAATCAGCTTTGCTCCGGCGCTCGATGCGTACCAAATTCAACCGGCTGGCATTGATTTGCGCATTGGCTGGAGTTTTTATATTCCCTATACCTGGAAATA
>CAYNXQ010000026.1:0-10004 GCA_964401185.1 uncultured Gammaproteobacteria bacterium
CATGATTCCAAGAATCGTGCTCCACCACTCGAGTGGCCCAATGCCAATGACAAGAAACGCGGTGATGATCGCCACGCTCATGTAAAAAAATAACCCCAGGATATCATTGGGGATAAAAAAGATTCGGTTGTATTTGCTCTCCAGCACCTTGGTACAGCCACCGCCAATCACGCAGACCGGTGCCTGGTCGGCCGAGCGCTTGCGCACCAGATAGGCTGCTTCGCTGATGCCGATGGCCGACAGAGTAAAGAGAAGTGCAAATGACATAGTATGGTGAGTATACCATACTCCAGACATGTTCAGGAAATGTTGACGCCTTCGGCCAGCAATTTTTTTCTTTTTTCATCGGTACCGCGATTGTATTCACCGAGGCTTCCATCGGATCGAATCACGCGATGGCACGGAATCTTGGGATCAAAATTGGTTTTGAGAATATTGCCGACTGCGCGATAGGCGCGCGGACTGCCAGCCTGCTCTGCCACTTGCTGGTAGGTGAGGACACTCCCCTGCGGAATGCGCTGGACAACGGCCAAGACGGCTTCGCGGAACGCACGCATACATTAGGACAATGCATCAATTTTTGCCGCCAAAATAAAATCATTTTCAGTAAGTCCTCGGGCGGCATGTGTCCAGAGCGTGAGCTTCACTTCACTGTAGAAAATGTAGATGTCAGGATGATGCCCTTCGGCTTCGGCCACACGCGCCACGTCGTTCACAAATGCCATTGCTGTAAGAAAATCAGCAAAACTGTACTGGCGCTCGATTTTCTTGCCATCATCGATCAGACGCCAATCGGGATTCACTTCTTTCAACCAGTGTTCCACGTTGTCTTTTGGAGCCGGTGGCGTGCCGGATTCACACGGGATACAGCGTTTGCCTGCAAGGGTGCTCATAAAAAATATTATCGTTCAAGAAAATTATCCACCAATGTTTTTTGTTCGGTCGCATCAAGTGAATATGATTTGCCGCTGGCGCGACGCTGACGAACGACCTCGGCCATACAGACCGCAGCCGACACCGATACATTGAGGCTCTGCACCATGCCGCGCATTGGAATTTGGAGAATACTATCGGACATATGACGCATGACGTCTGACGCCCCAGCGTGTTCATTGCCAAAAACCAACGCAATCTTTTCTTGATCCAATGTCGCTTCGTCAAGCGAGATTGCTTGCGAATCAAGGGCGGTGACCACAATCGTATAGCCTTGTTTTTTCAATGCGTCCGCCGCTTCTCGACTCGATCGAAAGATGGTGAAATCGAGCCACTTGTTGGCCGAGCTGGAACTGCTCCGACCAATCCGCTTGGGATTATATGGTTTTTCTTTTTCAAAAACAAACCAGACTGTCTGCACACCATAGGCATCGGCGGTACGGAGGATTGCGCCGGCATTGTGCGGATCATGAATATCTTCGAGGACAAGAATGAGTCCCGCCTGCCGCGCCGCTACCACTTTGGCGATTTTTTCTCGACGTTCGCCAGAAACTGTTTCCGCATTCGGGATGCGCTTCATACTGATTTATCGGAAACGAACCGGAATCCGAATTTCTTTGTCATTTTGTGGCAACCCCGACGGGTTATCCTTTTTCAAAACCAAAACACCGGTATCGGTCTTTGGCGTTGTGAAAGGAAGCGAGAGCGCAAAGGGAACAAAATCATTGGTCATCCAATCTCCAATCGCTTGGGCAGGCGCGCGAGCAATTTCGGTACCATTGGCATCGAGCAGTACCGCCGGAAAACTGGCCTCGAAATACCAGTTGCCCCGAGCTTTTCCTGTAATGCCCAATGGACTGGTGATGATGGCATTCGGGGTTGGCGCAGTCACCTGAATCAAATCTGACAAATCTGAACTGGGCACTGGCGCTGAACCTGGCTGCGACGGTGAATAATGAGTACTGATAAACCATGCGCCACCGATGACAATGAGGAGAATCAAAATTCCTCCCAAGATGCTTGCCTTTTTCATAGTGTTCGACAGATTAAAAACATGTTGAAAAAAATTGAGTCCGCCCGCCACCAATGACAGACGGACTCAGGGATTGTTTGGCACAGACTGATCATGGAGCCGAATATTGCTCACGACCGTACCCCGACAGACAGTACAGCGGTAGCCATGCTCGGCAAACTTCCAGATATAGCCCGAACGAAACACCTGCTGAAACTCTGAATACCCCAGGTAGACAAAGACTTGCGGATCCTTGGCGCCGCGCCCTGCAGAACACCGGAAACAGTGCATGCAGTGCGTGATCGCTTTCTCTTTCGGAGCCACCATGGCATCCTCCTTGCACCACCGAAGTGGAGTTGGACGAGCAACCACGCGTGCGCGTTCTCTGGGTACTATAGCGAAGGGAGGATAAAAAATCAAGGGTTCACTCTTTGGTCGCTTCAAGAAAAAGAAAGAGCGGGATTTCCTTACGCGATTGTTCGAGCCCAGCGTATGTCTTGCCTTTCGGTCCCTGACGATTGGAGATCCATTCTTCCAGACGAGACACAGTGAAACCAGCCTTATGAAATGCTTTGAAATACAGCTGGAGTGGCCGATGAAAACTCCACGTGTGGACGCTCGGATCGTCACCCGGATGCATCTCGATTTTTATTCGCGCTTCGGAGAGATATTTGTCGACACGGCGATATTGAACACTTTTTTCACCATCCCATCCCCAGCCACTTTCTTTGGGCACGCGAAATGCCGGATGATTGAGTACCAAAAGTAATCGGCCACCGGGCTTGAGGACGCGCGCGCATTCAGACAGCGTTCCATCCATGTTTTCGATATTTTGCAAAGATAAAATAATTGTCACTGCGTCTTGACTGTGGCTTGGCACCATTGGGATGGCGTCAGCCGAGGCGACAAAAAAATTGGCGTTTGGCAAATGAATCTCTTTTTGCGCGAAATCAATCAATTCTTTGGAGATATCAATCCCAATCACCGTTGCGCCCGCCTGCGCAAATGCCCGCGCAAAAAATCCTGGTCCACAGGCCAAATCCAAAATCCTCATCCCTTCTTGGATATCCAAAAGACGGATGATGTTGGGGAGGATAACATCTTTTTGATACGTCCCCTCACCACCTTTTAACAAATGGTGATACCACTGGGCAACATTGCCCCAAGAAGTTTTTTTGGCATTCATAGAACTCTAGCGTAACATAAAACCGCCGTTCATTCAAGATTCGGCGGCTTATGTCTTGACCTTGATAAGAGGTAAAGGATTGTCATCAGGTGACATAGAGTTAGGCTTGCGCGATTGACAGATCGGGTGCAGCTTCTTCGGCCTTTTCTCGCTCTTCTTTCTCTTCTTGACGAGAAAAAAAATACGAGGAGAGTGACACGCCGAGCGCACACCCAAAGGCATACAGAATCACCAATCGCCAATTGCTAATGTCGTCGATAATGCGCTGAAGCACATAATACCAGATCAACACATTGATCATGGTTACGACACCGCTCGCCACGATCTGCGTCTTGGTCACGACCTTGGTCCAGACCGTTGCGATGATCATCTCTACGATCCCAATAAAAAATAACATCATAGGTGTAGAGGATACTTCTGATAAATAAAGAGCGACCTTTTCGCTGTATACAGAGAAATTCTCCAACAGCTGGCGTAGTATAGCGCAAAAAATAAATTTTGTCAAGAGCCCAAAAGAAAAAACCAACCTACACATTCACAAATTTCTGCCAGCGTTCGTAGAGTTCGCGCGTGGCCCGCAGATCGCCGGCATTGTAGCGAGCGATATCCTGATATTTTTTTGTCTTGAAGAGTGTCGATACTTCGTCGCCAGTGACACCATCTGCCTTGGGACTTTTGATCCCGAATGCCCGGCAATACAGATGCAGGCTCCCCCTGCGAAATGCCGCGCCATAAAACGACAGCTGGTCCATGAGATCAATGTGCTTGGCGCCATCGCGCTGCAGCCCGAGGTACCGATTGGAAAGCAAGTTTTTGGTGGGGCGAACCTGATGCACGGCCGAACGAATCATAAGAAACGGCACATCAAATGAGCGGCCATTGAAGGTAACAAAATTGGTGTACTGGAGCGCGCCGCGCCAAAATTGTTCGAGCATTTCGGCTTCGGTCGCAGGCTTGAGAGTATAATTGTCGACCTCGACAGACTCGGTTGCGCCCGGAGATTGGTAATAGACAACCCCTTTATCTTTTTCTACATCCAGCACCCCAATGGCCACAATCTGCCCCGTGAGCGGAGAAAATCCCAGTTCATTTTTCAAATCAGCCAGCGCGTGATCATACTCTTCATCATTTTTGGCCTCGCGTTCGATCCAGCGCGTGAGAGCATGTTGGGTGGTCTCATCGAGCGAATCAAAATCATCTCCAATGGTTTCAATATCAAAAAGAAGCGTAGACATATGCGAATGTAGGGGTTAGGTGTTAGGTTTTAGAGGCTAGAGGGTTAGAGAGTGGGTTTCGCCGCTGGTTTGAAGAAATCACGATCGATCGTCCGGTCGAAGCAGATGCGGCCGGCAGCGTGATCAAAGCTCGAAGCTCCGACAAATGGTCCAGTGGATCCATAAGGATACGGAGCAACTGGCGCGGCTTTTGGATAAAACGCTGCGCTCGATTGATCCGTCGCTTCGCCAAAGGTGGCGCAGAGCGTAAACATCGTTTCACTCTTTTTCGTATATTCATACTGATCGCCAGTCTGCGGATCATAGGGCACGCTGAATCCTCGCAGTGTATCGTTCAGTTCTTTGAGCTCGGTTGGCAGATGGCCCTTGGCTGTCCAAAAATTGACAATCTCATTTTGAATCATGTCCAGATGATTGACCCGGGTCGCATCAAATCGACGCAAACGTTCTTCTTTGGGAGAGCCAACAAACCACAGCCCCACACCAATAGTGGCAACCACGATGGTAATAACAACAGAAAGAAAAATCTTCATTTTCATATACTTAGGCTTCAGCTTTGAAACGCTTCAGATCCCAAATGTAATAGCCAAAAATCGAACCAGCAATAAAGAAGATCACGAGCACTTTTAGGAAAAAACGCAATGTCAATTCGCCATTGAGAAATACATTGACCAGACGGACCAAACTGAAGATGTTCACCAAGGCGGAAGCAAAGAGAGTGAAGTAGAGCAGCCACTTGCGCACCCGCAGATTGGTTTTTGATGTATCCGCCAGATAACTTTTGTGCAGATACCAGGTAGACGCGACGTAGACCGGAAACAGGACAAGGAGAAAAGAGACGGATTCGCGAATAATCGTACGCGCGCTGTCACCCAGATACTGCCCAGCCTCAAGGAGATCGGGAATACCCAGATTGATCAGCTGAAAGAGAATCGCCCCAAAACTCACGGCCGCGCCATAGAGCGCAATCATGGCCAGTAAATGCAGGAAAAAATCTTTGGGCGAGGTTTTGCCTTGGGCAGACGTGTGCTCCATAGGATAAAAATAAAAGTGAAGTGACGACCCTAGTATCGCAGAATCAAGAGAAAAAATCAAGATTTGACGCACAGGCACGAGCCCGATACTATAGAAACAGTCGCAGAGATGATTCTCTGTTTGGAGGTTATTCATGCGTTCTTTCCAATTCATCTTGCCTATCGCACTCGTGATGGGTTGCGTTTCCGAACCAACCGCTCGATTTGTATCGGCGCGAACAGACATATGCAGCGATCAGCCGATCAGCGCATCGGCAATCTGGCTAGACATTGTAGCGCCATCGAGTACAGTAGCAGCCAACAAATGGTGCTGGGTGCGATCGATCGCAATGGTTGGCAACTACTTCGATCGTACTATAGCCCCATGTCGTCTCGCCGAAGTGACTCTGGGACCAGAGGGTGCCAATTGCTGCACTGAACCATATGCAAATGCTATTTGCGATCGAAGCGGCTATCCTGGAGATACCGAATTTGCCTTGAACTTTTTGGGTCTGTGGCACAAACCAGTACCCCAGGCATTGGATGAATCTGACATCCAATTCGAAATTTCCAACGGACGGCCAATTCTGGTGCATCTCGACGGAAAAAAGTTTGGCCATATGATTGCGATTGTCGGTTTCGCACCGACCCGCGATGGCACAATGCTCTATCGGGTCTATGATCCGAACGATCGCAGTTCTTTCCATTCCATCGCTTATGCCGAATTTTTCGCCTACAAAGTCCAAAGCGCAATGTTGGAATGGAAATATAGCTGGATACACATCATGCCTCGGCCATTGGGATGTCAAACCAACTATATAGACAACCCCAGCTGCGGCTGTAGACTGAAGGAGTGAGGCATGTATATCAAATCCACCTCGAGCACAATTGTCATTCTCGCGGGATTCCTTGTCATTGGATTTCTTGGCGGTCTATTTCTGAGTCAGCCTGTATACCAAGACACCTTGGCAACGAAACCACACCGAGAATTCAAGAAGCCACTGCCGACAAACGACCAGGAAACAGTGGTCGCGATTGCCGCTCGTCGTTGCGGAGACAAGCCGATCGATCCGCATGGCGTGCAACTGGCAATTCGAGAACGGCGGCAACAGTGCGACTCATTGTGCTGGGCAGCGGATATCGAAATGGTGGCGAGCTATTACAATATCCCAATCACGCAATGCGAACTCGCCAACCGAAAACTTGGCGATGGGTTCGATTGCTGCACCACGAATCGTTGCCCGATCGCCTGCAACAAGCCAGCGACCGATGACGAGGTCAAGAAATATTTTGAAGAACTTCGAATTGCCACGACCTCGGTCGCTCGCCCACTCATGGAAGAAGAACTTCAGCTGGAACTATCCAATAGCCGGCCAGTGATTGTTCACTTCGGCTATACCAATACCTATTGCCTTACCTACACCATGGATCCGCGTTGCGCCGGACATGTGGCGATCGTGAGTGGATTTGTTCCAAAGAAAAAGACTGGTGACTTGATCGAACCGGCAACCTATACCATTCTTGATTCTTCTTACGATCAGACCAGCGCCACCTACGAACAGCTGCTGGCAGGGCCTGCAAGCTACCGCAAGACGCCCTGGATCACCAGTCAGGTCCATATCATACTGCGGCCACCGGATTGTCCCGAGGGTCGTGACCCAGTCTGCGAATGTCCCGATACGACTGGGGGTGCGCCATGAAAAAAGATCTTCTCATCGCGATCATGAGTTTTTCTTTTCTGGCCTGTTCTGAACAGAGACTGCTCTTCTCCAACCAGGAGTCCAAACATTGGCCAACCGAGAAACGCTCCTGCGGCGATCGTCCGATCGATCCCCAGGGAGTAGAGCTCCGCGACGTCGTACCGCAAGCGCAAATTGGCGACTCGGTCTGCTGGGCTGGGACGCTCGCGATGATCTTCCAGTACTTTGGAGACACGCGGCGGCAGTGCGAACTGGCCAATGAAATCCTCAAACCACCAATGGATTGCTGCGTTGGCGCACGATTGGAAAAATCATCAGCCTGCAACGACGGGCTGGAGAATTACAAAATCAACATCCTGCTGAGCCGGCACAACCTGGTGTTCAAATATTTGGACCGTGCGCTTACAGAATCAGAAATTCAACACGAGTTGTCCAACGGTCGGCCGATACTCATCTCGTACAACTATACCAATGACGGCTGCAAAGAACTCCAACGAGCGACTCATGCGAGTCCGCCCGCGGAGTGTCACGCACATGTGTCACTCATCGTCGGTTTTCGGCCAGGATCTATCCCGACCACTCCTCGGGAACAGGTGCTCATGTACTACACACTGATTGATCCGGCCACAGGCAATGCCTATCATATCGACTATCAGATGCTCAATGCCGGCATCACCCACGAATTTGTCCACCCATGGCGAGAGACCTGGTGGCATATCTCTCCTCGCCTCGATGGCTGCGTCGAACGATTTGATCCGAATTGCGGATGCATGGCGCATGCACCCTGAGCAACATCGAAGGGTGCAACAAGTAAAAACAAACCCCGCCTCTCACGAGAGGCGGGGTCTTTTCTATTTATTTTCCTTTTCTTCCTGCTCTGATTCGATCCGCTTCGGTAAGGAATTGCTTGCGCAAGCGGATATTTTTTGGCGTAATTTCCAGATATTCATCTTCGGCCATGATTTCGAGTCCGCGTTCGAGCGTCACGGGCAGATGCGGAGTCAGTTGCAACGCTTCGTCGGTACCGGAGGCGCGCATGTTGGTCAGCTGCTTGCCTTTGATTGGATTGACCGTCATATCATTGCCTTTGGACACATTGCCGATCACCATGCCTTCGTACACCGGCGTATTTGGTCCAATATAGAGAACACCGCGTTCTTGCAGGTTGGCCAGCGAATAGCCCAGCGCCTTGCCTGTCTCCATCGAAACCATGGACCCAACATCGCGCTTTTCAATTTCGCCAACGTAGGGGCGGAAGGCGATGAAACGGCTGCACAAAATGCCTTCGCCGCGCGTATCCATGATAAATTCACCGCGATAGCCCAGAAGTCCACGAGTTGGCACTTCGAACACCAGGCGCGTCATGCCATGATTTGGTTTCATTTCGGTCATCTGTCCTTTGCGTTTGGACATCTTTTCGATCACTGCACCAGTAAACTCTTCGGGAATGTCGATGGTTGCCTCTTCAAATGGTTCGAGCTTCTGACCATTTTCTTCTTTGATAATGACGTGCGGTTGAGAGACTTGCAGTTCGTAACCCTCGCGGCGCATGTTTTCGAGCAAGATGGCAATGTGCAATTCGCCGCGGCCATACACGGTATAAAATTCCGAAGAAGAAAAATCGATTTTCAAGCCGACGTTGATCTCCAATTCTTTTTCCAGGCGCTCTCGAATTTGTCGATTGGTAACGAATTTGCCATCCTGGCCAGCAAAGGGAGAACTGTTCACGAGAAAATTGAGCGAGATGGTTGGTTCATCCACCCGAATCGCCGGCAAGGCTTCTTGATCGGCACTCACGCAAATGGTTTCGCCAATATCAATGTCCGGAAGACCGGCAATCATCACGATGTCGCCAGCCAGCGCTTCATTGACCTCTTTGCGGCGCGTGCCTTCAAACAAAAACATTTTGGTAATGGATCCTGGTCGAGTTTCGCCAGTGACTTTTTTTACCATCACCTTGTCCCCCACCTTTACAATGCCTTCGTAGACACGACCAATCGCCAGGCGTCCGACAAAGTTGTCGTAGCCCAGATTGAATGGCTGCATGCGCAGCGGCACCGATGTATTGGCGGGAGCCGGAGAAACTTTTTCCAAAATAATATCCAGGAGCGGATTGAGATTGGTCGACTCGTCGGTCAAATTTTTCTTGGCGATTCCCTGACGGCCGATGGCGTACACGGTCGTAAAATCGAGCTGTTCATCATTGGCGCCCAGATCCATAAAGAGTTCGAGTACGAGTTCGTGCACTTCTTCGGGCCGGGCCGCGGGTTTGTCAATTTTGTTGATCACGACAATCGGCTTCAAACCCAGTTCGAGCGATTTCTTGAGCACAAATTTGGTCTGGGGCATCGGACCTTCCTGCGCATCGACAATCAGAAGCACGGAATCAATCGAGCGGAGCACGCGTTCCACTTCGGAACCAAAATCGGCATGGCCTGGCGTATCCACGATATTGACTTTTGTGCCTTTATAAAAAAGAGAAGCGTTTTTGGCGTAAATGGTGATGCCGCGCTCTTGTTCCAGGGCATTGCTATCCATACTCACTGTTTCGTCGGTCACCATGCCGGTCTGGCGCATCAAAGCATCGGTCAAGGTGGTCTTGCCATGGTCAACGTGGGCGATAATCGCAATATTTCGAATTTCCATAAGAAGATTTTATTAAGGACACTACTATACCGGAAAGATAAAGAGTTGTCAAGTTTTCGTATTAAAAATATTCCCTTATTTTAGCCAAATATTTATCCCCATGATCTTAAGCACAGAGAACAAAGCACCGTATTGACAAAAGATTGTTTTTCTGGTAAAATAATTCATTATTTCGTATGGTGAGAGCCGTGCCAAATAATACTATACTAAGCTAAATTTTGGTCTTTCCAAACCCCAACAGGCAACTATGCCAAAAATAGTAGGAGAACAGAAAAATGG
>CAYNXQ010000027.1:0-9655 GCA_964401185.1 uncultured Gammaproteobacteria bacterium
AAATGGATGAATACGAGGCTCGTAGGCTTAGGCAGCAAAGGGAATCGGAGGAAAAGCTCTTGAAGGACCAGCAAGATCAGACACAACTCGTACAGGAGCTGACGCAAAAATTCGCAGGCAAGAAACTGCTGCGAATCTTGTCTCGCTTCAATGAGAAGTTGGAGCAGGACCCCAACGGTGTGATCTTGGAGTTCGAAGACGGCTCAAAGCTTCATTTTCTCGCCACAAGCGAGTCACCGTACATGGCCTTTTTGTTCGGCGACACTCCTCTTGAGCCGATTTACTAGATCCCTCCCCCCTCTGGGTCACAATTCGAGGGGGTTCCAATTGAACATCCGATTCGTCGGGTGTTTTGAGGAAATATCATTTGTTCTTTTATAAATTAGCATCTGAAAATTCTACAACCAACCTGTCCAAGGAGGACACTGTGAAAAAAATCATTCAAGTGATGCGGGGACAAGAGACCGTTCGCACTGTCGGGCAGCTCGAGCGGATGGCAGAGCAATACCGCAAGCACATGCCGTGGTGGGCCGAAAAATGTACGTTGGTGGTCGATGTGGGACTCAATCCCCCGATCACCTCACCGGAAGAACTCGAGCTGGTGGATTTTCTCCAGCCAGGCGAACGACCAATCAGCAACACGGAGGAGTTCATCCAGCGAGCAATCGTAGAGCAGGCCTATCTGGGCCAAGCGCACGCGCAACTCCTGATGGAGCACGCGGGTCATCTGCTGCGCGACTGGCAGCGCTTCAACTTGCCACTCCCAGGCACCCAGTGGCGCACCATGAACGACAACATCCGCATTCCGATCCTGCGCTACGATCGACACAAAAAGCTCTGGTCGATCGATTTTCAACGACTCAACGGTCGCAGCTTCGGCAAAGAGTGCCGACTGTTGCGACGTCGTACGTAGACCTCAACACAACGCCCCGTGTAATCACAGTTACACCGGGCGCTTTTTCTTTTATTCATTATTGACAAAACAATTCTTTTCTGCTACGTTTAGCCTAGCTCTACAGTAGCTACGGAGGGAAAAATGACTTTGGCATCAGAAGAAAAAAGGACCCTACGGTGGACGATCTTTACCATGATCCTTTGGCTGGCTGTTGGGGTATATCTGCAACACTATGTGAATACCGCCAAAAACCTTGATCTACCATGGTGTAAAGATTGTATTGGACAGGAAGGCTGTCCTTGTCATCCATCTAATCCACCCGCTCGACCATATTGCAATGAGCTTACCCTTGTCTGTTGGACAAATGTGTGTTCAACTCCGAGTTTCGGGGATGATGGCGGTGATTTCCCTCCCGTCCCCATGCGCTGCCGCTAAAAACAAACGCCCCGACAATTCAATTGTCCGGGCGCTTTTTTATTTCCCAAAATGATATGTCTGTATGGCACGCCGGAGCGCTTTGTGATTCGGCACCACTCGCTCGACCAGAGCCCAAAACTTTTGGGAATGATTGAGTTCACGCAGATGGCAGAGCTCGTGGACGATCACATAATCCACTAGTTCGATCGGCAAAAAAATCAGACGATAATTGAAATTGAGATTGCCCTCGCGCGAGCAGCTGCCCCAGCGGCTGCCATGATTTTTGATACTGATGCGGGCAAAAGAAAATTGATAGACTTGATTCAAAATAGCAATCCGATCACGCACCAGCGCGCGCGCTCGATGCCGATGGCGATGGAAGTCGGACACCGACTGCGGCAAGGCAATCCGCGGCGGCCGGCGTTTCATTTTTTCTACATGAGTAATAATCCAGTCCGCTTTTTGCCGCACAAACCACTCGGCTCGGGCAGCCGACAATTGCGCTGGATGAGTCACAGTGACGCGCGCGTCAGTACCTATGGCAATCCGCAGATGCCTGGCCCGAGCACTCGGTTTGAATATGCAAGAAATGGTATGCGGACCAACAGTGATTTCCTTATTCATAAAAAATCAAATCCTCTCCTGATGCAAAAATCCCACCCCGTGTGGGGTAGGATATTTGCTGTCGGGTCGAAAATTAACGGCAGCACTTGCACTTACTGCCATACATCTTGGTGAGTCCTGCGATGATCAGAAGGATGGGCCAAACCCAATCCGCTGTCGCCACACTCACCCACATCATCGCTTTTGCCAAAAACACCAAACCGATGAGGGTAATCATGAGAGGAACCATCTTGTGGTGAATGCAACCACAGCTCTTGCCCCCGCAGGAGCCGCCGCAATCGCCGCCACAGCCACAGGCGCCGCCCTCTTTCATCATGCCATTTTCCATGTGCATATGTGAAGAAAAAAAGGAAATTTGGTAAATAGACTCGACCTTTAAAGAACAAGCTTAGTATACCAGATGGCTAAAAAAAGCGAAAAAGTTATCAACAGGTGCTTGTATGTTATACTGACAGTACTTTTCATTAAAAAATCTATGAAAAAATTCTTATTCGGGATCGCACTGGCATTCGGCACTATTTTGCCGATCGCAGTATTCGCTGCTGGCGGAGGCGGTGGCGGATCTGTGCCTGCCTGCAGTGCCGACACCTGGAGCTGCGGCGACTGGGGTGATTGTTCCTCTGCAGGCACGCAGACCAGAACCTGCGTTTTGACCTATGATTGTCCAACCGTGGACACCCCGCGACCACCCATAGACCAAAGCTGCACGCCACCTGCGCCTCCTGCCATCACACCAACTTCTGTCCCAGCTGCAACTCCCACAACCTCGAAGCCAGCCAATCATTGCTCGGCCGACACATGGACATGCGCCAATTGGAGCGCGTGTGATCCGGATGGCGTACAGAAGCGCCACTGCCAAAAAACCGTTGATTGTCCAGCTGTCGATACTCCCGAACCAGTGCCAATACAGAAATGCGACCATCTGCAATGCGGCAATCTGCCAACCCTGCGAGAACGGATCCTCTGCCGAATCAATCTCTCACCAGCAGGCGTGGCCCGAGAACTGGAAATCCAATATCTGCCCGAAGAATGCCGCGCTGACAAAGACAGCACCGAAAAAACTGATTGTATCGCTCGCTACAAATCTCTGCAGCCCTGCTGGAATTTGCCGGTTGGGGAAGGCCGATTGGCCTGTGCCCGCGCGGTGGTGAAAATCGGTCCAGTGATTTCCGATGAAGTGAAAACCTGCGAGGGAAAAACTGGTGCTGAGGCTGTAGCCTGCAAAAAAGACATTCGAGAAAAAGTGCTGTACATGATCAAGTTCCGCTTCTACGATCTGGAACAGCGCGCTGAAGATCTGATTACGCGCGGCGCACCAGCCCAGACGGCCACTGACTTTGTGATATTTATCGAACAGGAAAAACAAGCCTTCAACAATGCCACGACCGACGATGCTCGGATCGCGGTTATAGATGCAGTCCGCACTGCCTGGCAACAATTTGTGGCCGCGGTGAAAAATCAAGTCCGCTAATCATTGCTCCTATGAAAAAAATACTTCTTCTCGCCGCATTTCTCGTGACCTTGGGTGCTGGCTGCTCGTTCACTTCGCAAAACAATCCAACATCTCCAGCCACATCGGAAACGGCTCCACAGACGCAAACTTCGGTCAATCCACAAACTCAGACCCAGGCAACATTTGATACCAACGATTATCTGGATACCGCTGCCCAGGATCTCAACACGACAAAATAAATCCGCCCTTGAGGCGGAGATGATGCGCCATATCCTGGACCAAACTGTTCTTATTGGTTTGTACCAGCGGCAGTAGCTTTTGCTTCTGCAATTTTTTGATTCTCTCTCCCCTGCCGCAAGAGATCGATGTCATGGAGCAAACGTCGCAAGTCAGTCTCGATCTGATCAATATTCTTTTCTTGTTTTTGATCTTCATCTTCTTCCTCCTCCTGGATTTGCTCGATATCTTCGGAAATTTCTTCGATATCATCCTGGATCTCGTCAATATCTTCTCCCACTTCCTCCAGACTTTCCGCATGGCGATTGACCGTGAGCTGGATAAACAAATTTTGATAAATCGCCTCGATCGAAACCACTGTGGTTAGAATCAAGAGCACCTCGTCGAGACTAACGCCCAAATAATAAATGACAAAGATAATGATAAAAAAGATCGTGTGGAGAACAATCGATGTCGGCGATCCAATCCACATCGTGACGCGAAACGCCAGCCGTTCAATCGGTGAGGTGATTGGCGTTTTTTTGCTCACCATCATACACGTCTATGGTTAGCGTACGCCAACCAATCGTCGCACCTCTTCTGTCGTTCCTTCGGCAATCCGATTGGCCTTCTTGGCTCCAGAAGTGAGGATGCGAGCGAGTTCCAGCGGATCTTCCAGAAGCTCGGCTCGACGCATGCGGAATGACGTGAAGTGCGTGGCGATCGCCTCGGCGAGTGCTTCTTTGAGTTCGGAATAACGAATGCTCCCATCCTGCTCGGCATCGCGAAATGGCTGGACTTCTGCCGCTCCAACAAATTTTTCCAGAAGAAGCAGTAAATTTTCCACCCCAGGAGATTTTTCTCCACCACTCGTGGCCGTAACTGCCTTTTTCAATTTTGCCTCGATTACTTCGGGCGAATCGGCCAGCTCGATCACGTGTCCTGCGCCCAGAGACTTGCTCATCTTTTTCTCCGGTTCCAAGAGACTCATCACTTTGGGGATCTGAGTCAAAAGCGGTTTGGTCTCGGGAAAATATTCGCCGTATCGTTTGTTGAAAAAACGGGCGATGTCGCGCGTGAGTTCCACATGCTGGATCTGATCCTGGCCAACTGGGACAAGCGCGCCGTGATAGAGCAAGATATCGGCTGCCTGCAGCACTGGATAGGTGAACAGTCCGGCATTGATATTTTGGGCTTGCCGCGCTGATTTATCTTTGTACTGAGTCATGCGTTCGAGCTCGGCCACTGGTGTGACAGTATCAAAAATCCAAGCGAGCTCGGTGTGATATGGCACGTGCGACTGGACAAACAGCGTGGTTTCTTTGGGATCAATGCCCAGGGCCAAAAGTTCGGCTGCGGTCGTTGCAATCTGCGCGCGGAGTTGTTCGGCTGGCAATCCCAATGTGAGCGAATGATAATCAGCAATAAAGATGAACAGCGAATACTTGCCGCTATCCTGAAGCTCGCGCCAATTGGCCACGGCTCCCAAATAATTGCCAAGATGCAAATTGCCAGTCGGTTGAACCGCCGAAACCACAATGGGCTTTTTCATAGAGAGTCAACTTAACCTACTTCGTTTTCCCATTATACCTCAATCACGACTGGAAGCACCATTGGGCGTTTCTGCGTCTTGGTAAAGAGGAACTGCCCGACTTTGTCGCGGATGTCATTGCGAATCTGATTGGTATCGGTCCACTGCAGCGGATTGGATTCCAGCACCATCTGCTTCACTTTGTGCCGCACATCTTCGATCAGGTCTTTGTTATCTTTCAGGAAAACAAAGCCGCGCGAGATAATATCGGGATTCTGGATCAGCTTGCCGGATTTGGCGTTCACAGTCGCAATCACCACCACCATGCCATCTTCGGCCAGGACCTGGCGATCGCGCAGCACCACATGCTGGGTATCAGAAATCCCCAAGCCATCGACAAATACGTAGTCACTGGGCACTTTCTTGTCGAGCACCTTGAGCGCGGTCTTGTCGACTTCGATCACCGTGCCATTGTCTGGCACGATCACATGATCTTTGTCGAAACCATTTTTCACGGCCAGATTTCTGGCTTCTTTCAGGAAGTAGTGATTGGCGTAGACGGGAATATAATAATCCGGCTGGACTTGGCTGATCATGTCCACAATATCGGTGCGGGTCGCATGACCACTTACATGGACATCCATAATATCGCCGTGGATAACATTGTCGCACTGACGATAAATATTGTCTTTCAAACGCTGAACGCTGCGCTCGTTGCCGGGAATGATGGAGGAAGAAAAGACAACGGTATCATTTTTGCGAAGTTTGACCGTGCGATGTTCACCGCTGGCAATCCGATTGAGGACAGCGCGCTCTTCTCCCTGGCCGCCAGTACAGACAATCACAATTTGATTTTCCGGATAGCGATCGATCTCGTGTACGTCGATCAAAACACCGCGTTGCACGTTGATGTAGCCCAGCTTCGTGGCGATCTCGATATTCATCTTCATACTGTAGCCATCAAGGGCAACTTTCTTGCCCAGTTTGGTGGCTGCTTCGATCACCCACTTGATGCGCTCTACTTGAGAAGAAAACGAGGCGATAATCATGCGGCCTGGAGCGCCGATCATAATCTCGCGCAAGTTGTCGTACATTTCTTCGTAGGTGCCATGACGCTTGTCGCGGATGGATCCGAGACTCTCGAGCATCAGGATGGTTGGCCGTGGCAAGTCTTTGAGCTTGTCATAGCGCAAATGCGTATGACCTTCTTTGTCGCGTTCCATCGTCCAGTCGCCGGGATGAATCACGGTGCCGCCGGGCGTCTCGAGGATCGT
Organism: uncultured Gammaproteobacteria bacterium; assembly: GCA_964401185.1. Lineage (GTDB taxonomy): Bacteria > Patescibacteriota > Patescibacteriia > Magasanikbacterales > UBA922 > JAHFIC01. The sequence continues at coordinate 6,411 of CAYNXQ010000027.1, forward strand.
GCCCATGGAGTCCATGATCGAGTGCTCGACTTGAAAAAATTTGGTGGTAAAAGCGCCGAGCTGAACGACATCAGTGATATTGTTCACGGTAATGGTCTTCAATTTTTTCGCAGACCCTTTCTTGTAATCTTCCTGGCGATGCTTGATCAAGGCCAAGGTGAGTGGCATGGCCACAATCGGCGGATTGCCCAATTTTTCGAGGAGAATGGGCGCTGCGCCAATATGATCAAGATGTCCATGGCTAAAGACCACGCCGCGGATGCGTTTTTCCTTGCCTACCAGATAACGCGTGTTTGGAATTACAAAATCGATCCCAGGCATGTCTTCTTCCGGAAATTGCACGCCCATGTCGAGAATCACAATATCATCGCCATATTCGAAGATGGTCATGTTGCGACCAACTTCTTCGCAGCCGCCGATTGGGATGATGCGCAGCACATCGCGCCGAGCGCTGGTGATGTCCGCAGTGGCGGCGCGACTGCGATCGCTTGGGGCATAGGTGAGACCAACCGAAGGCGGCCGTCCACCACGAGTAAATTGACGAGCGCGATTGCCGCCCGAGCGAGGGCTAGGTCCATGGCTTTGACCGCTTCGGCCCCGGCTGCCGCGATTGCTCTGTCCCGGTCGAGCTGCCATTGGCATCACCCGACCACTGTTGCGCCGTCCTTGTGGCGGCGTTGTTCCTGATTGTTCCATCATAGAGAATAAAAAGTACGAATCATGCGAATACACGAATGGTATTTCGCGACTGGACGTACAGATAAATGAAGAATAAAATGTTTGTGCTGAGAGGGAGAATCGAACTCCCATGAGATTGCTCTCGCTGGCTCCTGAAGCCAGTGCGTCTACCAATTCCGCCATCTCAGCGTATTTCTAAAACCTAGTCCCTAAAACCTAATACCTGCAAACTACCAGTGCCACTGTCCCCTAGTTTTTACATACCAACTCGTCACATCCTGGAAACGATCTGCTGGAGAAAACACTCTTCCAGACACAATCCCTTGCACCCGATCAATCGTCGCGTAGGTGTAGCTTGGACTATATAGGAATATAGCTGGCCGATCTGCCAAAATAGTAGCCTGAATTTTTTGGTACAGGATAGAGAGCTGCCCCTCGTCGGTCGTGGTTCGGGCCCGCTCTAGAAGCGCGTCTAGTGAATGATTGACATAGCGGGACAAATTGAGCCCCGGATAATCCACCTGACTAGAATGCCAGAAGGCGTATTGATCTGGGTCGCTCCCGACAATCAGACCATACAGAAGGACATCGTACCCACGTGTCTTCAAGACGAGATGAGAAATATCTTTTGGATCCACGGTGCGAATGTCGGTCTTCACCCCGATCTCTTGCCAGAAGCCAGCCACCAGTGCAGCAGTCCGCTGATATTCTGGTGTATTGGCGGTAACCAAGGTGAGCGACAGGATCTTGCCATCTTTGCTTTTGCGATAAAAAGTCTGAGCAGCATTGAGCTCATCTTGCAGCTGCGATTCAGCCAGCGCGTCGTTGGCCTGGGCAGTACTGGATGCTGTCCCGATCGTGGTCGATGTTGTGCTGGATGCGGAACTATCTGCGCTCGAGAGTTCTTTCAAAATCTCGACTTTCCGGGCTACTCGATAATCGGCTGCCGAGATCCGTGGCCAATGAGTATCCAATATATTATTCGCTTTGTCAAGATCATAAGCAGTGGTCGTGACATTTTCCGCGTATCCAGGCGAACCGGGCAACAGTGGACCAGCAATCACCGTTCCCTCGTCGCGCAGGGCCTCGTGAAGCACACGATCTTTGTTGAGCGCCATCTCCATCGCAGCCCGCACCACTGGATCTTTCAGCGCATCGTTCTGATCCTGATTGAGAAAAAGCGCCGTATATTGCGGCAAGAAAAAGGTGTGAAGATTGATATGCTTGCGTTCCACTTTGTCTTTCAAATCATGCGGCACAAAACTCAAACCATCCACCTTGCCTTCGCGCAACGCCTGAATCGCGCCATCGGTGCCATCGTAATCCGGGAAAAACTGAACATTGAAATCCTGAATGTACGGCACCTTGCCATAATAATGATCATTGCGACTCAAATCAAATTGGTAAATGACTCCGGTATCATCTTTGACCAGTCTTCGAAACGCAAACGGACCAGTGCCAATCGGCTGAAGATTGTACTTGTGCAAACGAAATTGCGCTGGTTGAATATCACTCCACAGATGTTCGGGCAAAATCCCCAACGTGAGCGTGGAGAGAAATGGCGCAAATGGCTGTTTCAAATCAAAACGAACGGTGTAATCATTTACGGCGGTCACGACCACACCTTGAAAACTTATTTGAAGAGGACTATTGATCTCATTATTTTGGATTGTTTCGATGGTAAAGACGACATCGTGCGCAGTAAACTTTTCTCCATCATGCCACAAGACATCGTGGCGCAGCGCAAACGTATAGCTTTTTTGATCTGGGCTTACCATCACCCCCGTGGCCAAATCCGGAACGAGATTCCCCTGATCATCATAACGCATGAGGCCACTATAGATAAGGCGAACCAAATCCGTATCCACGTCCGAGACAGAAGCGAATACTGGGTTGATCAATTGCGGCGAGCCAACCACGGCTTCGGTATAGCTCCCCCCATTGGCCGGAACGCTGGTGCGATGACTCAAGACGCCAAGCACCAGAAGCCAGCCAGCCGCCACCACAAACACTCCACTGGCCAGCTGAAAAATAATCCGTTCTTTCACGGACAAAATCCTGTGGATATGAAAAATCTGCGCGAACCCTGGCCGAGTGCGGCCGCGAACACGCTGTACAAGATTGCGATCTGATTCAGAGGAAACAAGCGGAGCTGGGTCCGATGTCTTTTTGAATCGGGCCAAGAGCTTCCGCGGCGTTTGAAACGTCACAAATTACGGAAGAATTTATGGGAAGATAATAGCGGCAAGCACGCTGCTAAAGAAGAGAATAGCAAGCACGATCGTTGCCGTGTAGAGTACTTTGTCAAAACCGCGTTTGGTGGTGTAGATATTGCTCGATCCGCCAAAGGCCATGCCCAGGCCTGCGCCTTTTTGCTGCAAAAGGATCGCGACAATAAGGAGACCAGACAGGATTGCTTGAACGACGAGGAGAACTTTGTGAAGCATACAGAAGTCAAGATATAATTCACTATATCATAGGGGTCGAAATCTGTCAATGGACGAGGAAAAAGAAAACACCACGCAATGTCGTGGTGTTCGATAGAGGCCACTTGGCTCAGCCAAGCC
>CAYNXQ010000028.1:0-9467 GCA_964401185.1 uncultured Gammaproteobacteria bacterium
CGCAGGATCAAGCTTCACAACAGGAGCACTGCGAGGACCACGAAGATTTCTCGGAGCTTCACGATCCGGACTCGGACGAAGCGCCCGCCATGGCGGCGCACGGTTACGAAAATGTCGAAGACTAATCTCTGGGCCGGCAGGGGCGCACGACAGTGCGTCTCCTGCCGGCCCCTTTTCTTTTTTTATCCAATATGGTTCAATATGCAAGAAAAGGAGAACAACCATGTCAAAGGAACAAGTGCCTGCGGATCGAATCCTTCTTTCGCGAGAAATGGTTATCCAAATCTTTCGCTCCGAGACCGCACTCGAGACGCGACTTGCCAGGCTTAGCACGGATCAAGGCGGACAGATCGGACTCTGGGAGGGTGATCCGCCCATTCGTCTCTTTGCTGATCGGATAAAGGGCAAAGATGATCGGATGGAAACCAGATTTTCACTCTCGCCAAGGGCAGCATCTGGCTACAAATTCCTGGCAGACATCAAATGGCCAGATAATGTCCGACCCAACAAGCCCAAAGTCGTGATCGTAAAGAAAAAGAAGTAACACAGATACCCCCTCGATACATCCTGGGGGCTTTTTTATACCAATTCAAGACGAAGTTCGCGATCGTCGATTGTCGCCACGTGTGTCGCCTCGCCCACCGCGAGATCGGTTGCAAGCACAGCGTTCATAATATCATGTTTGTGTTCAGATAGAACGGCTTGCAAGAGTTCGTCAGTTGTATTGAACACAACTGTGACTCGATCATTGATCGTCAAATTTTTCTCTTTGCGGATTTGGTTGATGGTGCGGATAATTTCGCGTGCCAAGCCTTCTTTTTTCAGATCCTCTGTCATTTCAGTATTCAAAGCCACTTCCAATTCCTCTTCTTGCTTCATCGCCCAATGATCACCGTTTGGTTTGTTGGTCACAATTTCTTTTACATTCAGTTCATCCGCAACAATCTGCGCCAATTCTTTGTTCAGCGTTACCGACACAAAACATTGCCCCAATACTTGGCGAACTTTAATTCCCTGTTCAGCGCGAATCGCCAAACCAATCTCAACTATTTTTCTTACCTTACCCATGTCTTCCAAAACATTGGCGTCATCCTTCGTAGCTTTCTTAACGGTGGGCCAATCTTCCAAATGCACACTTTCGAGCTCGCCACCCACGGCCTGATACATTTTTTCGGCCAGAAATGGCATAAATGGCGCCATCACTTTGGCAAGTGTCCCAAGCACATATCGCAAGGTGTCGAGAGCCGCTTGTTTGTCGGCCTCATCGCTACTCTTGAATCGATCTCGACTGCGGCGCAGATACCAGGTGGACAATTCTTCGATAAAATCTTTTATCGGCCGGCCAGCATGCACAATATTGTACATGTCCATCTGATCAGTAACTTCTTTTACCAGCGCCTGCAATTTTGCCAAAATCCATTTATCCAATATGTGTTCTGATTTTGGAGCATTCTTCATTGGGTCAGAGGATTCTTTGGCAAACATTTGATAGAAAACAACCACATTCCACAAGGTATTGATCACCTTGTTGAAGATATCCCGCACTTCGCGTTCGTTGAAAAACAGATTGTCTGCCAACATCACCGGGCTCGTCATCAGGTAATAGCGCAGCGCATCCATGCCATACTGCTCGATAATCAGCCAGGGATCAGGATAATTGCGCTTGGACTTGGACATCTTTTCGCCCTTTTCATTCAAAATCACGCCAGTCGTAACCACATGTTCAAAGCTGATATTATCAAACAAAAGCGTAGCGACCACATGCATGTAATAAAACCAAGCACGCGTTTGATTGATATATTCGGCAATAAACTGACCGGGAAACCTGTGGGTAAATGTTTTCTCGTTTTCAAAAGGATAATGAAACTCGGCAAATGGCATTGATGCGGCCTCGACCCAGCAATCAATCACTTCTGGGATTCGCTCCATTTCGCTGCCACAGGCATCACACTTCAGGCGAATGCGATCCATGTATTGTTTGTGCAAATCCATGTCTTCTACCTGATCAATCGCATACACCTCGCCAAAATTAACCGAACGCTCTTTCAATTCTTTTACACTCCCAATACACACCACATTTTTGCAGTCAGCCCCCTGGCATTTCCAAAATGGCAGCGGCGTGGCCCAATACCGATTTCTCGAAATATTCCAATCTGGCGCCGTTTCCAAAATATTCAAAAATCGACCGTGTTTGAGGTGCTCTGGGTACCAACTCACTTTTTCGTTCAATTTGATCAATCGTGATTTTATCGATTGAATATCAATAAACCAGGCAGAAATGGCGTTGTAAATAAGCGGCGTTTCACAGCGCCAGCAATGAGGATATGAATGAGTATGTTGTGATCGAGCGAACAACAATCCGCGCTCGGCCAAATTTTCTTTAATTTTTTTCTCCGCCTTTTTTAAATACTCGCCGCGAATAAACTCTGGCGCCACGTCGTTGAAATGTCCCTTGCTATCGAGCATTGGCACCATGGGGAGATCCAACGCAAGCCCAAGATTGTAGTCGTCTTCACCATAAATAACAGCTGTGTGCACAATGCCCGTGCCTTCGGCGATTGTAACAAAATCGGCTGCCGCAACATAATACGCTTTTTTGCCTGTGGCTTGTACCGCCGGCATATCAAAAAGTGGCTCGTATTCCAAACCCACCAGATCTGATCCCTTACACGTTTGGACAATAGTAAACTCCTGGCCATGCAATACATGATCCAATCGTTCTTTTGCCACCACCAAAACCCCCTGATCTTTACTTTGCACGACCACATACTCCATGTCAGCTCCTACAGCCAGAGCTACGTTGCCCGGCAGAGTCCATGGTGTGGTGGTCCAAGCCAGAATATAGGTATTTTGGGGTAACCCAAGTTTTTCTGGGTTCTTTATCTTGAATTTCACGATCGCCGTCTCTTCGGTAATATCCTTGTAACTGTTGTCCATGGCAATTTCGGCCTTGGACACTGGGGTTTCGCAGCGCGTGCAGTACATGAGTACTTTCCGCCCTTCGTAGATCCGACCATCATCCCAAATTTTCTTTAATCCCCACCAGACACTTTCCATATAGGTGGGATCCATGGTCTTGTAGGCATTATCAAATTCGACCCATCGCCCAGAACGATCGACCATCTTTTTCCATTCTTTGGTGTACAAAAGCACCTTGGACCGGCAAGCTTCGTTGAATCCGGCCACAGTAATTTTTTCTTCAATGTCCTTTTTGCCAGAGATCTTCAATTCTTTTTCAATCAAACTCTCAATGGGCAGCCCATGACAATCCCATCCCCAACGCCGACGGACGCGATAGCCCTTCATGGTCCAATAGCGCGGCACCACATCTTTGGCCACCGAACTCAAAATATGGCCATAGTGCGGGAGTCCTGTGGCAAATGGCGGACCATCGTAAAAGACATACGGCTTTTTTTCTGGTCGCGATTGCACTGATTTTTCAAATACACCATGTTCCTGCCAGTATTTGAGGATATCGAGTTCATTGTCATTGGCATTGTAGGGCATAAGGAAGGATTCTTTCTCAAGGAATTATAGGTGCGAAGCGCATGATTGTCAATATAAACCGAAATGCAGGTTTTTCAATCAAATACTCTTTTTGTCAAGCCATATTACCCGTGCTACAATTGAGGGGCTAGGTATTAGGTCTTAGGGGATTAGGTTTTATAAAATAGCAACACACTAGTCTCTAGTACCTAAAACCTATAACCTTCAACAGTATGTACACCGGTCCACTCTTTATCGCCTCGGATCATGCAGGCTACCAGCTCAAAAGACGCTTGGTTCGGTTTCTCAACAAAGAAATTTGCCGCGAAGTCGAGGATCTCGGACCTCTGGAGTACAAAGAAGACGACGATTACCCTGATTATGCTATTCCACTGGCCAAAAAAGTGGTCGAAACCGATGGTCGCGGCATCCTTATCTGTAAAAATGGCATTGGCGTTTGTGTCGCGGCCAACAAAGTGGCTGGTATCCGCGCCGGACTAGGCTACAATATCGATGTGGCCGAAACCATGATGCACGACGACAATACCAATGTGCTGTGTCTGGCCGCCAAAGGCTTATCCGAAGAACACGCCATGGCTGTGGTAAAGAAATGGCTCATGAACGAATTTAGCAGCGAAGAACGACATAATCGCAGACTAAAAAAGGTCGCCGAGCTTGAACACTAATGTATGGTAGACATCATTCCCTCGATCCTGGTCGAATCTCCAAAAGAATTTGAAAAAGAACTGCGCGCCGTGGAAAATGTGGTCTCTCAAGTACAAATCGACGTGGCCGACGGTATTTTTGTCCCCAAAACCACTTGGGCCGATCCGACAGTGATCGCAAAATTGCTGGCGACTCCAGCCGAACTCCATCTGATGGTTGCGGATCCCCTCATGGAAATCCGCCGCTGGCAAAAAATGAAGCATATTACGCGCATTCTGGTGCATATTGAGACCGAGCCCGAAGTTGCCCGGATTGCAGACGTATGCAAGAAACAAGGCTGGTCTCTTAGTCTCGTTTTGAATCCAGAAACTCCAATCGATGCCATCGCCCCGTTTGTTTCGCTTGTCCAAGGTGTGATGTTTATGGGCGTGCATCCTGGGCGCCAGGGGCAGAAATTCATTCCCGAAGTCTTGACAAAGATTACTACCTGCAAACGAGAATTCCCCCAGCTTTTTATCGAACTCGATGGCGGCGTGAACGAAGATACTTTGCCCCAGATTATCGCCTCGGGGATAGATGCGGTCTGCCCTGGAAGCGCTATTTTTGTGAACGAACGCGCCCCAGCCGAGAATGTCGAACGGATGAAGCAAATGCTCGCGCGTGGCCAAATTGGAATTTGATTGACGAAAGACTTTAGTCCCAGTATCATACCCGTCGCTTTTGACCATAACTTTCTTTATGAAAAAAGATGAACTCTATGATCTTGTGATTGTCGGCGGATCAGCCGTCGGCACGGCCGCAGCTGTCTATGCTGCGCGACGCAACCTGAAATTTGTCGTAGTGACCAAGGACTTGGGCGGCGAGGTCGCCCTGTCGGGCGATGTGGACAATTGGCCTGGCATTGTCCACACGACGGGAGTCGCCCTCGCCGCCGACTTTGCCAAACACATGGAGTCGTACCACGTCCCGATCGACAATAGTCACGAAGTAACCAGTATTGCACCAGAAAAAAAGCATTTTTTGATCGAAGCCATCGACGATACTGGCAAAAAGAAGACTTACCGCACCAAGGCAGTGATCCTTGGCAGCGGCATTCACCCACGCGCTATGGGCATTCCAGGCGAGGCCGAGCTCAAAGGCAAGGGCGTGACTTCGTGCACAGTCTGTGATGGTCCACTTTACAAGGGAAAAACCACAGCAACCATTGGCGGTGGCAACTCCGCCCTGGAGTCGGCGCTTATGATGGCTGGCATTGCCCAAAAAGTCTATCTGATCACCAAATACCCAAATACCCCAGAGGCCAAGGGTGGATTCCCTCCGGGAGAAAATATTTTGATTGATAAAGTAAAAACTCTGCCCAACGTAGAAATTATCTATGGCGCGACGACAACCGAGATCCTGGGCACAGATGCAGTATCAGGGCTTCGCTATACCGATGCTGCCGGGGCCAAACAGGAAATCGCTGTACAGGGCGTGATGATTCACATCGGCGTCATCCCCAATTCCGATTTTATCCAGTGCGTGAAAAAAAATCCGCTCAAGGAGATAGAAATTGACCCGCTCTGTCGCACCAGCGCCCCCGGTATTTTTGCCGCTGGCGACGTAACCAATGTCCCCTTCAAACAGATCGCCATCGCTGCGGGCCACGGCGTGACGGCAGCGCTTTCGGCCATCGATTACCTCAATCGCTGGAAAGAATAAGCGAATATGACAGAAGAAACCAAAGCGCCAGAAAAAAACATCATTCTTTTTATTGGCAAGGCGACGACGACCATGATCAATGCGGTTCGGTCTGGAGAAAAAGCCCTGGAGCGCAAATACCGGATTGCTCTTCTCTACGATACCAAAACCAAATTTGAGGATGGGCACGAAGAATTGCTGAAAAAAATTGATCTACCGCTTGGCTGCGACACCAATTCCGCAACGTCTCTACAAAAAATGCTTCTCCCCTACGAAGATCAGATCGTGGCCGTCACCTGTCGCGGTGAAGACCAGATCCCTCTTTTGGCTCGAGTCGCGCCGCATCTGCCTTACCTTCTGGCGCCCACCAGTGAATCGCTGGCCTGGGCCACCGACAAAATCCTAATGCGCCGCCGTTTGCGCGCCTACGACAAGAGCATTGCCCCAGCCTTCACAGTCGTATCCAATGCTACTATGACTTCGGTCAAAAAGATCGAAGAAAAAGTTGGCTTTCCGCTGGTCGTGAAACCTGCCGGGCTCGCTGCCAGCCGCCTGGTCACCATCTGTTTTCACAAAGAAGAACTGCGGCGCACGCTCCGCAAAGTCTTTCGCCGCCTGCGCACGGTCTACAAAGAGACTGGCGGCCGCTGGGAGCCTCAGGTATTGGCCGAGCACTTTATGGAAGGCGACATGTACTCGATCGATGGCTATGTGGATGCCAAAGGAAAAATTGCCTTTTGCCCGATGGTCTATATCAAGACTGGCCGATCCATTGGTTTCGATGATTTCTTTGGCTACCAGCAGATGACCCCCACACGATTGAAGAAAGAATCAGTCGAGGCAGCCGAAACAGTCGCCACCAAAGCCGTCCACGCCCTGGCGCTCCGCAGTACTACCGTCCATATCGAACTCATGCGTCTGGAAGATGGCTGGAAGATTATCGAGGTAGGCCCGCGCATCGGCGGCTTCCGCCATGTGATGTACGAACTTTCCTACGGGATCAATCACACCATGAACGACATCCTCAATCACATGGAAGAAAAGCCCATCATTCCCAAAAAGGTGCTTGGCTATAGCGCTGCGCTCAAATTTTTTGCCAAAGAAGAAGGCACGCTGACCAAACTCACTGGCGTAAAGAAAGTCCAGGAGCTTCAATCGTTCAAAGAAATTGATATCAACAAAAAAATCGGCGATCAGTGCCTCTATGCCAAAAACGGCGGATCGAGCGTTTTCAATATTATTCTCTTCAATCCTGATCGTTCGGCGCTGTTGGCCGATATTCGTCGCGTGGAAGAAAGTATCGTAATCGAAACCGAGTAATCAGACCATTCGTTTTTCTTGTTTTCTCCCAAGAAAGTGGAAATAAGCTTCGGAGACGTCTTGCGGATGTGTTTTTGGACCCAAGGCGCACAATCCTTCTTCGAGTGCGCGCGCATGGGCGCGGATCTCGCCCGCCAGCATAAAGTGGCGTTCTTCTTCAGCATCGGCCAATGCATACAACTTTTCCAGTTCCTGATTCATCTCGACAAGAATTTGGGTATTTTTGTTGATCTTATCTTCGTATCGTCGTCGCTCCACACTGAGTACTGCCTGATTCACATAGGCGCGCAGGTCGCGTGCCAGACGACTCATCAGATCGCGCAGTTGTTCTCGTTCATCGCGGGAAAACAGATGAAACATCTGCCCTTGTCGCAGTCCGCCAAAGGTTCCCCCGGCATCGCGATAATCGCGGTAGCGGCGTTTGAGATCAAGATCGCAGGCGCCAAGAAAAAATGTCTCGCCCAATTTGGCGTCAAAGATAAGAAAAAAATCACGAAATGTTTCTCGATACGGCCACAGTGGCTTGACAAGAGGAAAGAGCGTATCCTCGGCGAGGATACGATCGATGTTATGGTTGTCCGATAGGCCATCAAGTCCAGATCCAAGCGAAACAATCACCTCTTTGGGCACAAGTGGAGGCGCGTCCGCATGGAGCGATCGGATAATGGTCAATGTGTGGGCAACACCAGGCTTCATATGCCCATAAGTATAGCAGAGCGTGGGCAGAAAAAAAACTCTGCCTCGCGGCAGAGCTTGAATTGAGTTTTAAATTGTAGAGCAGCTTATTTCATAGCATATCATGAGCTCGCCGCTACTCTTGGCAGAAATATAAATACCGAAGTCAGTAACGCTATTCCTGCCAATAGGTAATAGTAAACCAAAACATACTCAGATGATCGGGTGTCTGAAACCCGTGGGGCTTGTTGCATAAATTTTTATATTGATATTTATTTTTCCCGCCGGAGCGGGACCCCGCCCAAAGGCGGTGGTGTATCCATTGAATTTGCTTGTCGAATGTCGGTGAGCTCTCCCGAATTCCAGCAAATTTCAACTTTTTACTTCCATAGTATAGCACAAAATTGACCATTTGTCAACCGTGTCGTACAATACGAATGCTATGGCAAAAAAACTTTCGGAATATCTTCGCGAATTTCTGGAATATTTGGAAATAGAAAAAAATCGCAGCCCAAAAACGCTGCAAAATTATTCGTTTTACCTCTCTCGCCTGATCGATTGGACGGGTGATGGCGCCCCCAATGCCCTGACCGCCGAACAAATCCGCCAATATCGCCTCTGGCTCAATCGTCTGGTCGATGTGCATGGCGAGCCCTTGAAAAAAAATACCCAAAATTATCATTTGATTGCGGTGCGATCGTTTCTCAAGTATCTAAGCAAGCGCGATGTGGAGGCGCTCCCCCCGGAAAAGATCGAACTGATGAAAATGCCCGACCGCGAAGTGAGTTTTCTGGATGGATCAGATCTTTCTCGGCTGCTCGAAGCGCCTCTGCGGATGAAAACGCTCGACCCAAGCGACAAGACCAGTCTCCGGATCGCCTATCGCGACAAAGCGCTTTTGGAATTGCTCTTTAGCACTGGACTGCGCGTCTCGGAATTGACTGGCCTCAAGCGCGACCATGTGAATATCAAAAAAGACGAGTTCACTGTGCTCGGCAAAGGCCGCAAATCACGGGTGGTGTTTATTTCGGAACAGGCAAAATACTGGCTCAAGAAATATCTGGACCTGCGCGATGACGTCAATCCGTACCTTTTCATCTCTCATGACAAGAAAACAGCCATGGTAAAGGCCCAACGCGGCAAGGCTGACGCCGCATTTGAACCAATCACTCCCAGATCGGTCCAGCGATCGGTCAATGCGTATGCCAGAGCTGCCGGAATTACCAAACCCGTGACGCCCCACACCCTGCGGCATTCCTATGCCACCGACCTTTTGCAAAATGGCGCGGACATTCGCAGTGTCCAGACCATGCTTGGCCACTCCTCGATTACCACCACCCAGATCTATACTCACATCACCGACAAGGAATTGCGCAATATCCACAAGAAGTTTCATGACAAAAAGCGGACTGACGATTGACAAAACGAAAAAATTGAGGTACACTGACGAGAATGTCCTCGTAGTTCAATGGATAGAACAGTAGCCTTCTAAGCTACGGATCAAGGTTCGATTCCTTGCGGGGACACAGGCGATTGACATGGTGCCATTTTCTGGTATACTGTTGGCACAAACAAAAGTCACCAAAGGGGTGGCCATAGTGAAATGGTTATCACGCGAGTTTGTGGAACTCGCAGTACGG
>CAYNXQ010000029.1:0-9123 GCA_964401185.1 uncultured Gammaproteobacteria bacterium
GTTTTCGGGGCAGTGAGAGTGATGTCCTCGATCGGTATTACCAAGCAGCAAAACAGTTGAATGCAGATATAGTGGTGCGTGTTACAGGAGATTGTCCACTTGCCGATCCAGCCGTGATTGACAAGATAGTTGATGTGTATACGCAAGGAAATTTTGATTACGTCTCCAATACGATTACCCCAACATTTCCTGATGGATTGGATGTCGAAGTGTTCTCCTTTGCTGCGCTTGAACAAGCCTGGAGGGAAGCTGCCTTACTCTCCGAGCGGGAACATGTGACGCCGTACATTTGGAAGCATCCGGAGTTATTTCAATTGTTCAATATCACCTATCAAATGTCAGGTGTCCAAACAGATTTATCTTCGTACCGTTGGACACTGGATACCGCAGAGGATTTGGAATTGATTCAGCGGCTTCTGCAGGCGCTGCCGGACAAAAGCAATTTTTCTCTTGGACAAACTCTCACTGTATATACGAGTCATCCTGATTGGCAGGGGATCAATGCCCAATTTGAACGCAATGAAGGATATCAGAAATCACTGAAGCAAGATAATGGTAGAGGGGCAGCATAGCAACCGCCACAATGGCGGTTTTTCGTAGTTATCCACAGAAAAGTTTGGAAATATTCTGTGGTCAGTCGAAGTGTGGTATACTCTATTTGCTTTTTATATTATGTGTCTCTGAAAGATATGGGCGAGGTTCAGATGCCACTGTCGAAAAAACCAGTAAAAGGAAAAATTATCTGGAAAGAAGAGATGATCATGATGGCCATTGTTATTTCGCTCCTGGCCATTATCGCGATCCTTTTGGGAGCATTTCTATTCTTTGGGGTAAGAAAAAATCAGGAAGCTGCGCCTGTGTCGGCAGTAGTTCCAACTCCAACATCCGTAGTGCCGCAAGATGCTCCAGCGCCTGATGCATCTGGACCGCTTACAGAAATTACCGGCAATCCATCAGTTGCCGCAGTTGCCGAAGCCGTTGCTCGCCATGTGTTCCTGCCAAAAGGGGATGTGACGGTCACCACGATTCTTGATCCAGATTCTCTGCGAAAGCAAGATCCAGTATTTTATCAGTATGCGAAAGCGGGGGATAAAGTATTGTTCTACAAAGATCGAGCAATTCTGTACAATCCAACGGTCGATCGGGTGATTGATATCATGCACCAGAAATAGCGGATAAAAAATTACTTTTAATTTTGACCAGTACGAAGGGTTGTGTTGGTCAAAAGCTATTTATTTATTTTTATGAAGGGAAAACAAAAGCTTGTCGGATGGGTGGCGGCCGGGGTACTTGCAGCGTTTCCGCTGGCAGCATCGGCAGCTACAACCATCGGAAACAATGTAACAGTTGGTGGTTATACAAGTCTAGGGACAATTGATGGTTCCAATTCGGATACCAACGCTGGAAGTCTCAATGTAGGGAATCGTCTCGAGGTGGATGGCGCAGTATTTGTGAGTAGTACGCTCGACGTCACTGGCGCTGTACGTTTCTATGCCTTGACCACGCATATTGGCGGGATCATTTCCAATGCGTCCTCCAGTTTTGCTGGCGGTTTGAGTGTCAATGGTAACTTGAGCGTTTCATCAACCCTGACGATTGCTGGCAACATTACTCCATCCACGAATAATAGTATCAATATTGGCGCTTATGGCAGCGCTCTTGGAAGCGTGTATGCTTCAAACACCATTTTTGGCACCAGTAGTACGCTTGAAAACGCAACCAATACCTCGACCTTGTACCTCACTTCTGGAAAAGCTCTGTTTGGCGGTCGTATCGTCCTCAAATCACCAAGTACGACCAATTGTTATTCTCTCTATATTGGAGATATGGGTGGTTTCGGTGGAAGCGGCGGTTCGATGGGGTTGACATCGACGCTCCTTGCCAATTGTCCTTCACCATAAGCCTGCTTAAGGAAAGCTTAATTATATGAAGAAATCTTTACAGGCAACCATTGCGATCCTTACTGCTTTCCTCCTTCTCCCTCTTACCGCCTACGCTGCATTCAATGATGTCACCATGTCTGATGGCAGTTCTCAGATAAGTCTTACCGATCTCGGACTCAATTATTTGATTGAAGCATCAACACGCGTAGAGTCCTTCAATGTTGGAACTGGAAACGTCAGTTTCACTGTGAGCGCCAACTCTATCATCTCGCTCAAATCAGTGGATAAGAGTGGCTTTACTGTGACTGGTAATGGCTGTGACTCAGCAACGATCACGTGTGATTCAGATGCATCCCGACTTTTGATCTTGTGTGGTGGTACTGTCTCAAATCATACACTTACCGTGACGCCGGGCGCAGCCAATACCTGCTCGCCAGGTGGAAGTAGTGGTGGTGGAAGTGGTGGTGGCGGAGGAGGCGGCGGTTTTCCTGCAACCCCGGCAACGCCAGCTACTCCAGCAGTCCCAAACCCTGGACAAGGACCAGCGACACCAGCAATCCCAGCCACGCCAGCAGTTCCGGCGCATGTGCGCTTCTCAACTGAACTGAGAAAAGGTTCTACTGGAGCAGATGTGACTGCACTGCAACAACAACTCCTTGATCTCGGATTTTTTCCGAAATCGGTCGCAATCAACGGAATCTTTGGTCCAACGACCATGAAATCGCTCCAGGCGTTCCAGAAGGCCAATCATATTCCGCCGACTGGCAAGGTAGACGCCGCAACTCAAGATGCGTTGAATGGAGAAGTTACGAGCGCTCCAGCGCCGAGCACTCCAAGTGGTACGCCAAATTCCCATACCTTCATGCACAATTTGGGAGCTGGATCTCACGGCAAAGAAGTCCAGGAATTGCAAGAGAAATTGAAAGAGCTTGGCTTCTTCCCGCTTGGGACAACTCCAAATGGCATATTTGGACCAGCAACAATCAAAGCGGTCAAAGCCTTCCAAAAAGCCAATGGCCTATCGCAAGTTGGCGCAATTGGACCACAATCTCGATCGCTCCTCAACAATCAATAAAGTAGTCTCAATTCTTCGCAAAACTCCCCACCCTTCGGGGAGTTTTGATTTTGTGTCCCAGCTCTTGAAAAAAGATATAGTTTTGGTACAATAAATCCTATATGAATATTCTCTATATTGGTGCAGGATTTGTCGGCGCCTGCTCGGCAGCAGTGTCGGCCAATAGCGGTCATGATACGCTGGTGTTTGATATTGATGAAAAGAAAATTGCCAAGCTTGGATCTGGCGACCGCGATACGATCGAATCTTGTCTCTTTGAAGAAGGATTGTGTGATCTCCTTGTTCGGCATACAGATCATATTACCTTTACGACCGATTACCATCTTGTTGAAAAGTTTTTGGACACGGCCGATGCGGTATTTCTGTGCCTGCCGACCCCAGAGATTGGCGAGACCGGCGAGAGTGACTTGCGATTTTACACAGCCGCGGCGCAGCAATTGGCCGAGGCACTGGTGAAGCGCAATCATTCTAAGCAAGAAAAATATCTGGTAGTGGTCAACAAAAGCACTGTGCCCATCAATCTGGTGGATGAAACCGAAAGCATCTTGCATGCGGCTGGAGTGAAAAATGTCGGTGTGGTTGCGAATCCAGAGTTTCTGGTGGAAGGCAAAGCCATTCAAGGATCACTCAAGCCCGATCGGGTGGTGATTGGCGCCTGGAGCGAGCAGGATTTTGCCGTGATGCGATCGGTCTATCAGCGTTTCTTTGATTCGCCAACCGTAGAGTATATCGAAGTCAATCCCAAAGAAGCTGCTGCCGGCAAACTGTTGGCCAATTTTTATCTCTTCAACAAATTGGCGCTGTGTTTCGATGTGATTGGCCGCACCTGCGAGACATTCCCAGAACTCCACTTTGAATCCATTCGCAAGATTCTCACGAGCGACCCGCGCATCGGCAGCTGGGGGCTGTACGATAGTTTGTATGCTGGCGGCTCATGCTTTATCAAAGATGCGCGATCGCTGTCGCATCAGTTGCAGACCGCTGGACAGAATGCCGCACTGGTCAATGAAACCTATCTGGCCAACAAGCGCCAGTTGGAATTGTTTTTGGGCAGAGCCGAAAAAGAAGCACAGTTCGATTGGGCCGGCAAGACTGTGGCCATCCTCGGAGTCGCCTTCAAGCGCGATACCAATGATATCCGCAATGCGCCAAGTATTGATATCATGCACGTGCTGGCAGAAAAAAGTGTGGGACGAGTCCAGGTGTATGATCCGGCTGGTATGGAGATGTTCCGTACACTTTTTCCTGAATCGGAAACTGTGGCATACTGTGCGCAAGAGTCCGAAGCCATTGCCGGCGCTGATGTTATCATCATCACGACTGATTGGCCGCAATTCCGCGGAGTGGCCGATATACTTCTGGCGGAATCCAAACACCGACCCTTGATCCTCGATGGTCGCCGCATGCTTCAGCATCGCTATGATGATTTGACTGGTGCTGGATTCTCGATTATTGCTGTCGGATCAGCTTACCTAAAAGCTAAACGCTAAAAGCTATTGCTATGGCTCACTATTTGGTCACTGGCGGCGCAGGATTTATCGGTACCAATTTGGTCAAACAACTTCTTGTTGAAGGACACCAAGTGCGCGTACTCGACAATTTTATTGCTGGCCGGTTTGCCAATCGCATCCAGCCGGGTGTGGAGTACATCGAAGGCGATATCCGATCGATGAATGACGCTGCTCGCGCCATGACCGATATTGATGGCGTATTTCATCTGGCTGCCGTGCCGCGCGTGCCCTATTCGGTGGAGCATCCGCTCGAGACCAACGAGCACAATGTGGTCGGCACGCTCAATATCTTGTTGGCTGCTCGCGATGCCAAAGTGAAACGCGTGGTCTACAGCGCCTCGTCTTCGGCCTATGGCAATCAAACCGTGATGCCTCTTGTCGAATCGATGAAACCAGCACCGGTGAGTCCGTATGGTTTGCAAAAATATATTGGCGAAGAATACGGGCGATTGTTTTTCGAACTTTATGGACTTGAAACAGTGTCGTTGCGCTACTTCAATGTCTATGGTCCGTATATGGATCCCAATGGCGCCTATGCTCTGGTCATTGGCAAGTTCATGAAGCAAAGAAGCGAGGGGGTCCCCATGACGATCTGCGGCGATGGTGAATATTTTCGCGATTATACTCATGTCTCCGATATTGTGCGCGCCAATATTCTGGCGATGACTGGAGAGAAAGTCGGCCATGGTGAAGTGCTCAATATCGGCTATGGTCAGCCGCACTCGGTGAATGAGCTGGTGCATCTGATTGGCGGAGAGTCGGTGCATATTGATGCCCGAGCAGGGGATCCGCGCCGCAGTGAAGCCGACAATTCTCTGGCCCAGCGCCTGATCGATTGGTCGCCCACCATTCATTTGCGCGATGGCGTGGAGATGCTGAAGAAAGAGTGGAATCTTTTGTAGGGGTTAGGTGTTAGGTTTTAGGGACTAGGTATTAGGTATATTTTAAAATAAAAAGGCCCTGCACGCTTCGTTGTGCAGGGTTTTTATGTACTCCAATTATTGTCCCATCAGTCGGATAATCACATTGATCGTCCGAAGCAAGATGATCACGTCCAAGATGAGCGAGCGATTTTTGATGTAATAGAGATCGTACTGTAATTTCTGGAGCGAAGTGTCGTAGTTGTCGGTATAATTCTGGTGAATCAGCGCCCAGCCCGTGAGTCCAGGCTTGACCAAATGGCGCAGAGGATAATATGGCATTTGACGTTCCAACTCGGCAATAATCTCGGGGCGCTCGGGTCGCGGACCGATAAGCGTCACATCGCGCCGAATTAGATTCCAGACCTGGGGCAATTCATCCAGGCGCAAACGGCGCAGCCAGCGACCGACCGAAGTGACGCGCTTGTCGTCCTTTTGGGCAAATTGCACGCCGCCAACTTCGGCGCTGCCATCGCTTGAGAGCGCATACATGGATCGAAATTTGTAGAGGGTGAATTCACGGCCGGATTCGCCGATGCGTTTTTGCTTGATAAAAATCGGTCCGGGCGAGGACAATTTGATCGCGAGCGCAACCACAGGAAGGAGCACAGCGAGAAGTATGCCCATGAAGAACGCAGCAAAATAATCGGCAGCAATGCGAGCCCGATCGTAAATCGGATGACGGATGTCGCGCAGATGTTCCAAAAACCAGCCTTCGGAAAATGTCGATGGAGGAATGCGGCCAGTGACCAGTTCGTAAAATGATGCCAAATCAGAAATCTGCACGGGCCAGAAAAGCAGTTCGTAGAGTTCGCGCAGTGCGGCCGGATCTTTCTGCAGATGCGGCGCTACCACCACGATGTCGGCTTTGAAGGTAGTGATGGCTGGGCGAATCGTATGGAGACCGTGGTAGACTTCGATGCCGGGGAAATCCACTGGCTTGACTTCTTTGGAAGGATCAATGAGCGCAATTACCTTGTATCCTTTGCCCTCGGCGTGCGCAAGTATATCAATAATGTCTTTGGTCTCTGGCGTATAGCCAACCAGAATCACTTTGGTTTGCAGATGCTTGACCCCGACAAAATTGGCATAGAGCCAGCGCCAAAATGCGCACAGACTGTAACCGAAGACGACGTTCAAGACGAGAAGGGTTTTTGGGGTGACGCGCTTGACCGGGAGGATGTAAAAGAAAATAATACTGGCCAAAAGCGCCGCCAGTGCAGTCTCGGCCAGGTGGCGGTAGAAGCGGCGATGATTGGTGAGTTTGGCCAGGTCGTAGAGGCCGTTGATATAATTGAGGACAATCCAGAGAAAAAACATGGCCCCAAAATAGATCAGGTTCATTTGGATATCGCTCCAGTCTGGCGCCGATACATAGCGAATAAGAAGCGACAGCCAAAAGCCGATAGCGAAGGTTGCCAGGTCGCCCACTACAAGCATGAGTTGCTTCAAACGATAGGTAATATGCATACGTTTTTTGGGATAAGCGCACTTGAATTTCACCGTCTCCGTAGTATACTAGTTCAAGTTTCTATGACCAAATATTCATACCATATCCGAGGAAAAAAATCAAGTCTGGGAGCGGTAGCGATCCTCCTTCTTTTTTTGCTTGCTCCGACAGCCAGTTTTGCCAAAATGCCGGATGATCCGTTTGCTGATCAGTGGTCGTATCGCGATGTTCATGCCTATGGCGCCTGGGATTATACCACGGGATCGCACGATGTGGTGGTGGCGGTCGTGGACAATGGATTTGATGAATTTCAGCCAGATTTGGCGACGAATGTCTGGATCAATACCAAAGAGATCCCCGACAATGGCATTGATGATGATCACAATGGCTATGTGGACGATGTCTATGGCTGGAATTTTGTTGCCGAAGATTTGAATCACGATGGCGTGATCGACGAGAACGAAGCCAAGGGCAACAATGATCCGCGACCAGATGTGACTGGCAAGACTGATCCGGATAGCGCGGACGTGACGCTGCATCATGGCACGGTCGTGGCCGGAATTATTGGCGCGATGGGGGATAACAAACAATTGGGTACTGGCATTGCCTGGCATGTGCGCTTGATGAATGTCAAAGTAATCAACAATTCTGGCGAGCAAGACAGTTCGCGCCTGGCTGATGCGATTCGCTATGCGGTGGACAATGGCGCCGATATTATCAATTCAAGCTTGGTTGGTCCCAATGATGATGATATCAAGCAGGCAGTGAAATATGCCTACGATCATGGTGTCGCTGTAGTGGCTGCCGCTGGCAATGATTATTCTTCGCTCGACGAGGTGCCGCGACAGCCAGTCTGTGCGGATGCTGGCGCAGGGGAGACTTGGGTCTTGGGCGTGAGCGCAATTGACGAAGGGCATCGTTTGGCTCGTTTTTCCAATATCGGCGCTTCTTGCATTGATATCACGGCTCCAGGCGTTCATGTCTCTAGCACCCTGCGCTATGCCCCGCGATTTGGACTTGAAAAATTATATGGCGATGGCTGGAATGGCACATCATTTGCGGCGCCATTTGTGACTGGCGCGGCCGCGCTAATCAAGAGCATTCATCCGGAGTGGAAGGCCCTGCAGATTTACCATGCTATTCTTTCGACCACGCACAAGACTCCGCCTCAAGATGAACTCGCCTACGAGGCGACGTATGGCAAAGGCCTGTTGGATATCCAGGCGGCCGTAGCCTATGCGGTGAGCCAGAAAATTGATACGCATCCGCTGACAAATATTTTGACGAGTGATGGCGCCAGTGGCCGGGTTCATTCGGCTTCGTTTGATGGGACTTCCCAGATTGATGACAAGCAAGTGCTTCCAGTTGGAGTGGAACAAAGCGCTGCCTTTCATTCTACAGACTCAAGCGGTTTTGTCGCCATTGTCCATGGTAAATCTTCTCGACGATCGGTCGTTGTCTATGATACTTCCTGGCAAGAACAAAAACGCTGGGTATTGCCATTTACTGGCACAGCCTCAATAACCATCGGAATATTCGCGAGCGGCGGCCAGCCAGAAATTGTGGTCGCACCCGCGAGTGCAAACAAACTGGTATTTGTTCGGTATGCGCTAGATGGAAAAGAAATCAATCGAGTGACTGGAGTAGCACTGCATCGCGGAGTGTCGTTGGGCGCGATCGATAGTGATGATCATGCGGATCTCTTGGCAGTGTATACTGATGCCATCAACAAGAAAGCCAAACCATTTGCTTCGCTCCATCGCTTTGATTCTGCGAATACGATCATACAAACCATTGAACTCCCATTTGTCTCGAAGACCGGACCAGTCGGATCGGGCGATATCTTGGGAACAAAACAGCAAATGTATGTGGTTGGCACAGGGGTGGGGGATGGGCCATTCCTGGCCTATATTGACCCGACTGATGGCAGCGTATTCCGCAAATTTTTTGCCTATACCCCGGCATATACCGGCGGACTGTCAATAAAAGTTGGTGACTACAATATCGATGGCGCCGACGATATCGTGATTGCGCCACTGCGTGGCGGACAGCCAGTGGTCGTGTGGAGCGGTCAAGCCAAGAAAATTGCCAGCTGGTGGCCTTTTGGCGAAGGGGATGCGCGGGCAGTGTCGCTCCTGGGAGCGACACAGAGACCTTGATTCTGCACTTTTTAAACTACACTCAAGGGGCCTTGACAAAAGGGCTTTTTTGTGCTATACTTTATCGTTAGTTCTTTAGAATAAAATAGGCTAAAAATAGCCAATTTCCCAGCTTTCTTTTTGTC
>CAYNXQ010000030.1:0-8919 GCA_964401185.1 uncultured Gammaproteobacteria bacterium
GCAACAAGGGCCGCAAGAAGCTCTCGGTGAGCCAGGAACGCAAAGGCAAACTAACTCGCAAGAGAAAGTAAGCCGCAAAGATCCCCGACATCGGGGGTCTTTTGCAATGCAGACAATCTCCAAAATGGTCTCTTGTGGTAAAATACAAACAACCTAATTAGCTAACAAGCTATAAGCTAAAAGCTAGCGAAGCTAACATATGCTCCCTCAGAATTTTCGTCTCAAGCACAAACGCGATTTTGACACCCTATTCACCGAAGGGCGATTTGTGGCTGGGCGTTTCATGGACCTCAAATTTTGGCGGATTGAACCTAACAAATATCCGCGGCGCGCCTATGCCTCTACTGATTTGAAAATTGGTTTTGTTGTGGGTTTGAAAGTAAGCAAAAGCGCGGTGAAACGCAATCGTATCAAGCGTCAAATGCGCGAAGTGATTCGCATCATACTCAAAGATAATAAATTGAAAGCGGGGTATATAATGGCATTTGTCGCCAAGCCAGCTGCGCTCGAGGCTGTATACTCAGAAATTGAAGCCGATATGAGCCAAATCATATCTCGCGCCAGACTTTTTGTCTGATCTATGAAGTCACCCGCCCAATTGGTTCGCTATCCTGCACTTTGGACCATTCGTTTGTATCAAAAGACCATCTCACCAGATCATAGCGCTATCGGGCACCTTTTTTATCCTGCTGGCTACTGCAAATTCACTCCCTCTTGCAGTGAATACGGCTATTGGAGTATAAGGGAGAAAGGATTGGTGGTTGGCGGCCTGCGTACGCTCTGGCGGATTGCACGGTGCAATCCCTGGAGTCCAGGTGGAGTAGACCAACCATAGCAAGGAGGAGAAGATGCGAACGGGTTGGTATGATCGACTGCTCGAAGACAAGAAGCATACCGGGACAATGCTCGTTGTGTGCCTCGTAATGGTGTTGGGGTTTGGTTGGTTAGAGCATTCAGAAGAGCGCAATGTGTATCAGCGCGGTTTGGTGGAGTATAGGATTTCTATGCAGGCAGGTGCCTGGGAAAATGCCGCCTATCTGGCCAAAAAATATCACTTGAATGTAGGTCTTGTCCACGACGTGGCTCATCGGGCACTGGACAAATGCCTGCAGGGTGGAGATATCGGTGAAAAGCTCGAACCAGAATTTGGCCACTGCATGGCCATTGTCGACGACTATGGTCTCGACACGACCGACAATTTTTGGCATGAATATGTGGCCGATCGTTGGCAAGCCGATGAACAGCTTCGTGGCTGCCACTCGGATTCGCTCCAGATTGTGGAGAAATATCTCCCGGACCATCTGCAAGAAGCCGTAAAACAAAAGATTGATACCTGTCTATTCGAATGCCAGGAGGCAACTGTCAGGCATCTGGCCAAACAGTACCATCTGGAAGAAGCGCTCGAGAGTGATGTCGCCAAACAGATGTTTGAACGATGTAGATAAACAAAAGCAAGGCGCCAAGACGATGTATCGCTTGGCGCCTTTTCTTTTAATCAATAATTTCGATCACTTTGTGTCGGCTTTTTTCTCCTTGGACAATCGTCATTTTTGATTTGGGGATTTGCCAGACATCACTCAAGAAAGTCAGCATAGCCGCATTGGCGGCCCCATCGAGAGGAGGAGAAGTAAGTTTTATTTTCAATTCGCCATTGGCGAGTTCCCCGACTATTTCATTTCGAGAAGCGCGCGGGATCACTTTGATTCGGATTCGTTTCACAGCGTTTCGTTCTTCAGGACGCGTTCTTTGAGCCAGCCGATCACTTTGCGATTTTGGAGCATGGTGGCAATCGTGTCGCGGACTTCGGGCTTCTTGAGGTTTTCCAGATACTCGGGATTTTCTTTGTAGGTTTCGCGCATCATGGCAACTTCGGCATCAACTTCGGCAGGCGTGGCAAGGAGGCTGTGTTCGCGGGCAAGTTCGCGCGAGACCAGCGCTGCCTTGGCGCGTTTCTCGGCCTGGGTCTTGAATTCGGAGAAGAGTTCGTCTTCCTTCTTTTTGATGTCCTGCAGATACTGCTCGATCGTCACGTTGTGGCGTTCCAGATCGCGCTTGAGTTCAAAAAACATTTTCTGTCGTTCGGCATCGATCAACACCTCGGGGATAGGGTCGAATGTAGATGCAGCAATCAGCCGGTCAAAGATTTCAATTTCAGCCTTTTCTTCGGCTTTTTGCTCAGCCTCGCGCTCCAGATTTTTGCGAATCAGTTCCCGAAGCGCCGCCACAGTTTCCTGACCCAGTTTGGCGGCAAACAGATCGTTCAACTCTGGCAAGACGCGTTCAAAAACATCTTTTACTTTCACGGTAAACTCCACGGCTTTGCCGGCCAGCATCTTTTGGTAGTGCGTTTCTGGAAAAGTCAGCATGAATGTCTTCTCGTCACCAGCCTTGAGCCCAACTAATTCTTTGTTGAAGCCAGGCACATAATGATCTTCACTCAGGTAAACCTGGTAATCTTTGGCCTGTCCGCCCTCGACTGGCACATGATCGAGTTTCATGTTCATGTCGATCACCAGTTTGTCGTTTCCGGCCGCAGCGCGATCCACCTTGGCTTCGGCGGCCTGGAGTCCGCGCAGGGCGGTGAGAGTTTCTTCGATTTTTGCATCGTCAATAGATTTCGGCTCGCGTTTCACTGTGATTGATTCAATTTTTGGCAAAGTCACTTTTGGCAAGAGGGCGACCGTAGCCTTGTATACAAAATCATTGTCGGGAGCAGCTTTGATAATATCTACTTTTGGCATGCCGATGGTGTCGAG
The DNA here is from genome assembly GCA_964401185.1 of uncultured Gammaproteobacteria bacterium. Lineage (GTDB taxonomy): Bacteria > Patescibacteriota > Patescibacteriia > Magasanikbacterales > UBA922 > JAHFIC01. Next base: position 2,757 of record CAYNXQ010000030.1, read on the forward strand.
TTTCTCGGCAGTAATGGTCTGAAAAAATGAGGAGCGAACAATTGGTTCGATAGCTTCTTGGAGAATGGCCATATCACCCACCTTCTTTTTCATCAGATCATATGGCACCTTGCCTGGGCGGAATCCGTGCACGGTCGAGCGTGCAGACAGGCGTTCGGCGGCCTTTTCCAATTCAGCGGCATACTCTGCCGGGGTGACGGTTACCTCGAGTTCTACTTCGGAATTTTCCAGGACTTTTTTGGTATAGGACATAGTGAGGGGCTAGGTTTTTACGATGGCCTTATGATAGAGGAAAGGGCAAGCCTTGTCAACCTTCAAAAAAAACCTGAAGTATGTTATGCTCTTTCCATTGCGGTATGCCACGAATCGGGCACAAAATCATCCTGTTTTTTTTGCGTTTGCTCATGTATATGAAGCGGGCGCTGGTTTGGATATGGGAGAAGCTACGCCGCCTGTTTTCCTGGCTTGGGGAGCTCTATCAAAGCACGATAGGCATTCGTCTCTACAAGCTTTTTTTCTTTCATCACAAAACCTATGATCGCTTGAGCCTGCCGTGGGGCGGCCGCATGCTCGAATTTTTTGGGAGGCGCGGGACATTGCAGTTTGTTTTGTTTCTGGTTGTTCTTGCTATCATGATCCCGGAGAGCAAACTTTACAGTCAGACAAATCAAATTACACTTCCAGGACAAAAAACTTTGCTCTATACGATTGCTGGTCCAGGCGAAGAAATTGGTCAGATCGAAGAAATTTCTGGTGTGCCGGCAGTAACAGACATTCAACCTAGTCGGTCGTGGCGAGAAGGGGCAGTGGCGATCGAGGCCGGATACGCTCCGGGCAGTGCTGCACACAATACCGCTGATATTTCGTCGGTAGGTTTGGGAGGACTGGCCATAAGCAAGCCAACCATCATGCCGGGATTTGCCTTGCCAACAGTGAATACCGCTGTGGTGGATACCAACACTGGACGCAACCAAGTGATTGTCTATGAAGTCCAGCCGGGCGATGTGATCGGCTCGATTGCTTCCAAATATGGGATCAGCATTCCAACAATACTCTGGGCCAACAATTTGACTGCTCGTTCAGTGATTCGGCCAGGTGACAAACTAAATATCTTGCCAGTATCCGGAGTAGTCTACTCGGTAAAACGAGGTGATACGCTGGCCAAGATTGCCAAAATTTATCAAGCCGATCCGACTGATATTATTGCCTTCAACCATTTGCCGCCAAATGGCAATGTTTCGGTTGGTTCTTATTTGATTATTCCTGATGGGATTCAGCCAATAGTAGTACAGCAGGTAGCTGAATCCCCAACCCAAAATACTCCGCCGCCACCGCCAACCGCTGCCCCAAGTGAGCGTATCTCACTCGATACCGTTGTTGTGCCGTCGGCCTCTACCGAAGCGCCAGCCGATACTGGATTTATCTGGCCAACAGCGGTGCGTCGCATCACCCAATACTTTAGTATTCGCCACACTGGTGTCGATATCGCCGGGCCAATTGGTACGCCAATCTATGCGGCCAAGGCAGGAGTCGTGATCAAATCACAGTGCGGCTTCAATGGCGGCTACGGCTGTCATGTGATTATTGATCATGGCGGCAATATCCAGACGCTCTATGGACATGCCTCCAAACTTCTTGTAGAGGTGGGGCAACAGGTGGAGCAGGGACAAGTGATCGCGCTTATGGGCTCCACTGGCCATTCTACTGGTCCACATTGTCACTTCGAGGTTCGCGCCAATGGTCATCGCGTGAATCCCTTGCAGTACGTGCACTAATCTATTCGCTCTTCGCCCGATACTGGAGCGCTTCGGCCACATGTTCGGTTTGAATATCATCTGCAGCCGCTAGATCGGCAATTGTACGCGCCAATTTGAGAATCCGATGATAGCTTCTGGCAGAAAGATGAAGCTGAGTAACCGCTTGGCGCAAGAGTTCGATGGATGTGTCGTTCAGCTTGCAAAAAGCCTTGATCTCTTTGTTTTTCATTTCCGCATTCGTCACGTACTTTGTTCCAGCAAATCTTTTCGTCTGTCGTGCGCGCGCTGCCTCTACGCGCTCGCGAATTTTGGCCGATGATTCTTCTGGTTCATCTTTGGAGAGCTTTTCAAATTTCACCCGAGGCACTTCGACATGCAGGTCAATGCGGTCCAGCAGTGGCCCGCTGATTTTTTTCTGATACCTTGCAATCTGGATCGGGGAGCACAAGCATTTGCGATCCGGGTCGCTGGCATATCCGCATGGGCAGGGGTTTTGGCTGGCGACCAGAGTAAATCGAGCCGGGAATTGCAGTGTGCCTTGCGCGCGAGAAATCGTCACAATCCCATCTTCCAGCGGCTGGCGCAGATTTTCCAATACTTGGCGAGTAAATTCGGGAAATTCGTCGAGAAAAAGAACGCCGCGGTGGGCCAGCGATATTTCTCCAGGCTTGGGAAATTTTCCTCCGCCAACCAGAGCGACACCGCTGGCGCTGTGATGCGGCGAGCGAAATGGCCGTTCAGTAACGAGCGGGTGTTCGGTTGGCAAAATCCCAGCCACGGAATAGATTTTGGTGACTTCGATCGCTTCGTCCACCGTCATCTTTGGCAAAATTGTTGGCAGGGTGCGCGCAAGCAGAGTCTTGCCCGAGCCTGGCGGCCCGGACAACAGAATGTTGTGCGCACCCGCGGCCGCGATCTCAAGCGCGCGTTTCACATATTCTTGTCCTTTGATCAGCGCCATATCCACGTCGTAGGTGGATTCGCCAAACCATTGATCCAGATTTTGGGCGGGATGCGGCGCGATCAGCGCTGTGCCAATCACATGGGCGAGTAGTTGCTGGAGCGAAGCGACTGGGTAAATCTCAATGCCGCGGATCAGACTGGCCTCGTCGGCATTATTCGCGGGGATAAAAAGTTTTTTGTAGCCATGTTCGGCGGCGAAAATTGCCAAGGGAAGAATACCGGTAGTGTGGCGCAGTGTGCCATCAAGCGCCAGCTCACCCACAAAGAGCGAATCGGCGAGAGAAATATTTTCCAAGCCCTCGCTGGCAATATACATGCCGAGCGCCATCGGCAGATCATACGATGCGCCTTCTTTGCGCACATCGGCCGGAGCGAGATTGATAATCACGCGACTATTGTTGGGAAAAGACAATCCGGTATTTTTCCAGGCAGTGCGGATGCGTTCTTTGGCTTCTTGGATTGCAGTATCGGGGAGCCCAACGATCTGGTAGCCCGGCCAGCTGCCAGCCACATCGACTTCTACGGTAATTGGCGCGCAGTCGAGCCCCACCACAGCTGCCGACGGAATTTTGGTAAACATACGTGGAAGTCAAAAGGCAAAAATCAAAAGGCAAAATTGAAGTAGTGATATCTTACACCTGTGCCATTTTTTTACAAATTAAAAAAGGCCCGACACAATACTGTGTGAGCCAACGAGAGTTACTTGAGTCCAAGAGCCCTGCGTTCTGCCTTGGTCAGCTTCTTCAGAGCTTGTTCGCGCAACTTCTCTTGTTCCTGCTCATGTTTTTCTTCTGCGATGCGTTCAGTATCAGCCTTCTGGTGTTCTTCCCACCAATTGGCCAGGTCACGAGCCATCTTGTCGTGGGCATTATATACGATGGCATCACGCTTTTTTGGATCCAGCTTCTTCAGGAGGGCGCACAATTGCGTAACTGCCAGATCATTGCCGGCATAGATATTTTTGGCCTGTTCCTTCAGCCACTTTTCTGACCTCATGCCAAGTTTTTCTTGGATGTAGATCAAGAGTTTGGCCGCTCGTTGAAGTTCTTTCTCACGAGTGGTTGGTTCCAGGTAGTCTGACTTGCATGGCATGGATGATCCCTCCTGCCGCAACTATATCAGGTAAAAGGTTTTTGTCAAGACGCCTTGGGTTCTTTCTTTGGCGAGGCAAAGAGGATAAAAATCACACCACTTGTAATCATCAGATCGGCCAGATTGATAATGCCGGTAAAAATCCGCAGGTAATCAATCGTGACGCCAAAAAACAGGCGATCGAGATAATTGGACAGCGCTCCAGCGAGGATGAGCGTGAGTCCAAAGAAAAATTTTGGCTGATTTTTGTAACGAAACAGCAGGATAAAGAGCGCGGTAAGAATAATTGGCGTAAAAATAAGCGCAACCATATGCGGCAATGGCAGGCTAAAGGCCACGCCAGAATTTGCGAAGTATTGCCAACCCAGATATGGCCGCAGGACGTAATAGGTTGCGCTAGGATGCGCGCGAGCAATTGATTTGAGATATTGGTCAAGACAAAACAAAAGCCCGCTTATCGCAGCATATAGCGTCAAGCGGGCTTTGGGATGCATATTTAAATTTCGTCGGTCAGAGTTTTTTTGCAAGAGACACAAGCGCTTGAAGTTGGACGGGCGAGGAGGCGTTTTTCGTCGATCGGCTGGTCGCAGTATTTGCAGATGCCGTATGTTCCTTTCTTGATTCTCTCTAGCGACTTGTCAATGTCTCGAAGCGTTTTCTCCAGAGAGAGTTCCAGTGGTTTGTTGGTGGTATATTCGGCCACTTCACGGGCATTGTCATCCTCTTCGTTGCCATATTCTGGAAAAACAGCATCAAAATCTCCAGCTACGTGCGGATTTTTCTTGGTAAATTTGCCTAGTTCGGTCGTGAGGCGGTTTCTTTCAGCTTCAAGTCTGGCTTTGATTTCATCGAGAAAAGCTTTGCTATGAGGACTTTTGGAGGCTTTTGGCATAAAGTGCAATAAGTACTCCGTAGTATAGCGGATAACCAAAAAGCTGGCAAGCTGCAGCGTTTCTTTTCTAAATAAAAAAGAGGCAACGACGCCCAATTCTCAATGTAATAGATGGTGTGTTGCCTCAAAGTACTGAAGCGCACTGTTTTCGACGGTCGCTCCACTCCAATGTTGAAGGGGAATGACCGTCGAAAATACAGATAACGACTTTCAGCTATTATACCCTCTACCACACACTTGGTAGGCGTCCCCGTGACACGGCTGCAGGAGCACGTGGCACAATAGTGAGGAACTACCGCTTTCGAACTCGCCTGTGGGCTTATTGTATTTGCTTGTATTTTTGTTTTTGACTCCGGCAAGAGACTTGCCATGAGCAAAGAGGTGAGTCCGAAACAGTGAAGTAAAAGGTAGTGTGCTCTTCGCCACCAACATGGTGATGGAGAACAGACTTTTGGAAAGAACTAAAATAAGTATAGCATAATTTTCACTTTTTGTCAAATGTCTCTAGATTCTTTTGGGAAAAGAATCAAAATTTGCTCAACCAAGCGAATAAATTTTTTTGTATAGATTATTCTATACTTTTTTATTTGGCATGTTATCCACAAAAATATCACATTACTCACAGAGTTATCCACAGTTGTGCAATATAGTGTATACATTTTTTGATTTTTTTGGTGGAAAAGTCTGTGCAGATCCTGTTTTCTGGCTGTGGAACAGAGAAAATAAAAAAACCGGACAACTTTTTGAAATATTTGTCCGGCAGGTCCTCTTTCTAGTTATCTTGATGGTCGTGGTGCGGCGCATTTTGCATTTCGGCCCACTCTTTCTCGCTCAACTCGGCTCGTTTGCGTTCCGGCAGCATCTGGATCGCAATTTCAAGTTCGGGCCGCTCTTGTGCAAGCTTCTTCAGCCGCTTCGATTGATTGGAAGAGTAGATTGCTCCTGTCTTGCCAATCACCGATCGAACTGCGCGTACTGTACTTTCAACGATCCAGGCGTGGCCATCCGCATATCCAGAGCGCAGGCGGATTCCAGCCTCGATCAGTTTGTCCTCTTTTTCGCCAAGAATCTGACGATTATCCGTCAGAGGAAAAACGACCAGCAGACGAGAAGGGGTGGTTGTCTTTGCCTTTTTCATGTTGAGTACCTCCATCCTAGATATTACGGCCACTTATTCTTTTTGTCAATAATTGTAAAAGAAAAAAGGAACCAGCTTGTGGTTCCAGATGTTTACAATGGTCTATACTTTTCTAGCGAGTGATCGACTTTGGTTCCTCTACTGATTTGACGCCAGGGAATCGTCGGAGCTCGTCCACCTTGTCCTTTGGCAATTCGATGAGAAGCGCGCCGATAAGCCAGCTTTCACCGATTATTCCATTGTTTCGGCAGATGGATCCGCCCAGGCGGTCGACCTCTTTTCGCAAGAGATCTACCTTTGATTCGAAGAAGCGTTTGTAGT
>CAYNXQ010000031.1:0-8771 GCA_964401185.1 uncultured Gammaproteobacteria bacterium
TTATTTTTTGTTCCAGACCTCTCTCTTTGTGTTTTATTGGCCCAATATCTTGTCTCAACGCATCTTCAATTTGAAACCATTCTTCCGCAGAACGATACGGCATTTTACTTGTCTCTACCAGTGCAGCAATTGATTGCTTTGTCTGAAGAGCAATATCACTTGGAGACATCCGATCTTCGATATACGCTGCCTCGATTTCTTTGTAATAATCGGTATAACCCAACAAACCAAAACGAAGTAAATAACCTCCCAAATATCGTATGGTCTCTTCTTTCCCTTCCCGTTCGATGAACTCCTTTGCATATTCTGCCGTTGATTTTCCTCGTAGGAATGTTCTCAAAGTTTCTTTTTCGTCTTCCTGCTTGTTTTCTTTTTCACTATCCGATGGAGTTTGTGAGGAAAGTAAAAAATCTCGAATATCCTGAGGGAGTGCACTAAAATTTTTTTTAAAATCATCTATCGTTTCCCATGGCGTCTCCAAATCACAGTTACCAAATGTTTCCTGTTCTTTTGTAAAAAATTTTACAGGTTCTTGATCCTGTTTTGTGAAATGTTTGTTTGGTTCTGGAAAAACAAGAGAACGAGTTTTTTCTTTCATAAAAATAATTTAAATGATATATCTCATTATTTTACCATCTCTGCCAACACCTGGGCAGTCTCGCTCATACTCATCTCTTTGCCAAACAGTTTCATCTGCAAATGGTTTCGTTGTGCGCATTCGCGCATTAGTTTCATCCCCTCTTCTTCGTTTGGTCCAGCGCGGCGCACCACAATTGGGTACGATGGTTTTATTTCGTCCAGCGCATCGGCAATACCCTGAAATGTCTCGGCAATATTGGTAAAATTGGCCACGCCGCCCGCGATCCACAGACCACGTAGTCCAGGCTTGGACAGCACAATCTTGGCCAATTGATAGACTTTTTCTCGCGGCGGATTGCCCGAATATTCGGTGTAATTGGCTGGTTGCAATCCTGCTTTGAGGAGCGCATCCATATTGGCAATACTCGCTCCCCCGCCAGAAAACAAAATGGCAATGTCCCCCAGCATCTCAATATATTTTCCCGCTGTGCCGCGATAATAGCCCTCGCCTTCGTCAATTTTCTTTACTGCCAGTTCCCGCTCGGTGGGCAATCGCCCCAGCATGGAACGCGGTTCAAACAAACTCCATTCTGAATGACGATAAAAGGCATCATCATCAAGCGCGACTTTGGCATCGGCTGCAATCCACCGACCGTCAGTTGTTCTCACCAACGGATTGATTTCTACTACCCGACAATCTTCAGTCAGAAAACAATCCCACAGCTCCTGTGCAAACGGCACATCCGAAATTTCTAATTCTTTATTCTGAATTACTAGTTCTCGCTTCATAATCATTTCTTCGGGCACATCTTCGATATCCATGCCACCCTGAGTCGAGTAGATAAGCACCGGTTGCTTTCTATTTGTATCGTAGGTAATCGAAATATACTGCTCTTCGGCAATCGAAAGTTTTTCTTCGATCAAGACCGAAGCGACATATTGGCCACGGATATTCGTATTGAAAAGGTCCGAGACCGCCTTCGCTACATCATCGGCAGTCGAAACCCCCTTAGCTAAAGCTTCGGGGGTCGGGCAAAATCGAATGCCATTATTTTTTCCTCGCTTGCCCGACAGCACCTGCGCCTTGACCACTACATCCTGCATACCAAGAGATTGATATGCTTTCAACGGATCATCGCCGCGACGGATCACAATACCACGCGGCACCGCGATTCCATGTTTTGCAAATAATTTTTTCCCTTCCCACTCGTAGAGGTTCATAAAAAAGATGCGGGCGAGGAAACCTCTGCCCGCGTGTGCTAGTGATCATGATCCGGAAGCGCCGGTGGGCGCTCCTTGTGCTCCTTGGGATCGTGAGGGGATCCCAGATCCGGATCCACGCCCTGATAGGGGCCAGGCGACTCGTCCTCGCCCTCGTGCTCCGACAGCTCGGGCTCCGGCGGCTCTGGCTTCTTTTCAGGTTTCTTCTGCTCCGACATGGCGCACCTCCTTTTTTTAGCTTCTCATGAATCCCCGCCAAAGTCAATCCGAAACTCAACGCCATATTTCTTGAATCCCAACTGTTCGTAAAACGCGTGCACGTCTTCTTTTGCGCTTCGGCTAGTGCCAATCAATTTGTAGCAACCGCGCGCCTTGGCTTCGGCAACAATAGCTCGCACCAGTTGCGAACCATATCCTTGACCGCGGTATTCTGCTTCGATACACACATTTTCCAAGAGACCATACGGCGCCGGATGCAAATCATTGCGAATCAAATATACATAGGCTGAACCAATTCTTTTTCCTCCCTCCTCCAAAATAAATTTGATCGCAATATGATTGGTCTGAATATTCTTTTTTATTTCCATACTCATGCTCAAATCAGAAGATCGCGAAAAATGTCTCCCAATTGTTCCGGATCCAGCCCCCCGGTCGATTCTTCAAATAGGCAGCCAACCAATCGGTACCCAGAAAGTTTTTCTGGATCCTGCAGAAATGTCACCCAATCTTTTTCTTGATAGATTTTTTGCTGTACAGCATCGAGCGCATGCGTATTGTAAATCACGGTATCAATGGCTCGAGGTAAATATTTTTGCAATTCAAAAACAAACTCACTCAATTTTTGCGGCCCGGTCTCGCCATGCGCATGATAGGCATTGCCAGCAACAAAAATGAGTTTTGCTTTTGACTGGACGATCGCTTCGCGTATGCCATTTGGCAACAAGGCTGCAATCACACTGGTATACAGACTGCCCGGACCCAAGACCAAATCATCGGCGGATTGAATCGCACGCACCGCCTCGGGATACGCCTCGCCGCCCGGATCAAGCCACGCGTCTTTGATTCGAATATTCAAATCGTAGGTCGGCACATCGATCGCCGCTTCGGTTTTTACGACAGCCCCATTGGCCAGGCGGACATTGAGCTGGGTGTAGGCAAGTGTCGCGGGATAGACATACCCAACCGACTCCACGGCTTGCGAAAGTGCGCGAATGCCAGAAATAAAATCTCCACCGTATTGCTGCGCCAGCGTGAGAAATAAATTGCCCACATTGTGAACCGTCAGTTTGCCCACGCCCGCAAAACGATTTTCATAAAAAATTTTCTTGAGGAGCGCGTAATCGTAGCGTGACAGGGCGAGCACGGCACGCAAAATATCGCCACTAGGCAAGGTATGAAATTCTTCGCGCAATTTTCCTGACGATCCACCAGAATCGCACACCGAAATCACGGCTGAAATATCAAAGGAATCATGATACTTCTTGAACGCGCGCAAAGAAATCGCGCTGCCATTACCTCCGCCGACCACGACTACTTTCTTTTTCATATTATTCCACAGTAACACTCTTGGCTAGATTGCGCGGACGATCGACATTGCGCCCCAGCGCGACCGCCACATGATAGGCAAACAGTTGGAGCGGTACGGTATTGAGGAGTGGTTCGAGCAGTTCCATCGTCGGCGGAACAAAGATCACGTGCGGACTCAAGCGGTTGGCTTCGAGATCGCCATCGGTCGCCAGCAAAATCACAGGCGCTTTGCGCGCCAAGACTTCTTCGATGCTGCTTTTCATTTTTTCGTAAAGCTGATTTTGCGTCATGATGGCAAATACGGGAAACTGCGGCGACAGAAGAGCAATCGGGCCATGCTTCATCTCGCCCGCCGGATAGGCCTCACTATGAATATAAGAAATTTCTTTGAGCTTGAGCGACCCTTCCATCGCAACCGGAAAATTGATTCCGCGGCCAAGAAAATACATATGGGCTGCATCTTTGTAGGCAAGCGCAATCGCGCGGATGTGTTCTTCTCGCGCCAAAATACGATGCATTTTCTCGGGAATTTCTAAGAATGCGCGGACCATACGCTGGCCAGTCGCCAGAGTAATGCGACGAATGCGACCAAACTGAAGCGCATAGAGGATGATCACCGCCACCATATTGGTATAGGCTTTGGTCGAAGCCACTGCCAGCTCGGGACCGGCATGGATGTAGGTGCCGCCATCGGTCTCGCGCGCAATGGTGGATCCCACGACATTGACAATTCCGCGCACATATGCACCCTTTCTCTTGGCCTCGCGCACCGCCGCCAATGTATCGGCAGTTTCTCCGGATTGAGAAATGACAAACACCAGTGTGCGATCATCGATTACTGGATCGCGATAGCGAAATTCGCTGGAGACATCCACCTCGACTGGCAATCCGGCCAGGCGTTCAAAGGCATACTTGCCAATCAAGGCCGCGTGCATGGCCGTGCCACAGGCCAAGAGAATCACGCGATTCACCCGGCGCATCTCTTCGTCGGTCATATTGATGCCGCCAAGCTTGGCAGTTCCCTCTTCGATATTGAGACGGCCGGCAATCGCATCGGCCAATACGCGGGGCTGATCGTGAATTTCTTTGCGCATGAAATGGGCAAAGCCCTGCAATTCGGCTTCGGCCTCGTTCCAATCGATTTGTTCTACGCATTTGGTCACCGGCTGATCTTTCAAATTGACGGTCTTCACTCCGCCGAGCGTTATCTCGGCAATCTCGCCATCGTTGAGAAAAACGACCTGCTTGGTGTGGGCCAGCATCGGCGTGGCATCGCTGGCAATATAATATTCGCCATCACCCATGCCAATCACAATCGGACTGCCCGAACGAGCCGTCACCAATTTGCCCGGCTCATCGGCGTGAATTGCGACAATGCCATAGGTGCCGCGGACATGCGACAGCGCTGCCTGCACCGCATGCCGCAAATCTCCCGCATAATGCTTGGCAATCAGGTGGACCAGCACCTCCGAATCTGTCTCCGACATAAAGACTACGCCGGGGATCTCGGCTTTGAGTTCACGATAATTTTCGATAATCCCATTGTGCACTAACATCAATTTGCCGCCAAGACTGCTGTGCGGATGCGCATTCTCGAGCGTCACTCCCCCATGCGTGGCCCAGCGCGTATGAGCAATCCCAATCGTGCCCCCGACCGGTGTTGGCCCGATTGCTTCGACCAACCGATCAATATTGCCTACCGAGCGGACACGTGTGAGTACACCCATATCGGCAATAGCCACCCCGGCGCTATCGTAGCCGCGATACTCCAAACGGCGCAATCCTGCAAGGAGGATGGGCAAAGCTGGCTTGTGGCCGATGTATCCGACAATGCCGCACATAAAAAATTCAAATCGGAAAAGTTAATTTTTCCGTCGATGCGCTTCTTCCAATTCTTCGGGCGTGTTCACTCCAAACCATTCGCTGCTATCAGGCAGGAGTTCAATGTGGTACGCGAGGCCAGCGTCGCGCGCCATGGCCAGCGCTGTCGGTAATCCAAATTCACCGAGTTTGCGCATGCGGGGCATCCGCGGAAAAATATCTTCGTACCAGGCCCGATTGAAACAAAATGTTCCGGTGCTAATTTCTTTGATCAATTTTTGTTCTTCGGTCAGATATTCTTTTTCAATAATTTCCACTCGTCCATCGGGATGCCGAATGATACGGCCGAGTGACGCCGGATGTTCCACTTCGGCGGTCAGGAGCGAGAGCATGGCATGGCGCGCCTGGTGCTCGGCCACAAATTTTTGCAGCGTCTCGGCGCGATAAAATGCGCTGTCGTCGCCACCCATCACGAGGACGTCTGTGATGCTCGGGTGGAGCGACTGCATGCCTGTGTAGGCTGCGTGCGCTGTGCCTAGCTGTTCTTCTTGCACGGCATAGGACACAGAATCACCAAAATAATCGAGTACCTTCTCTCTGCAAAATCCCACCACAAGAACAATGTGCTCTTTCTGCAATCCCAAAGAGCGAAGCGTGTCCACGGTATACGATACCATCGGCCGACCGCCGATTTCTTTCATGACTTTGGGAATATCCACGCATTTGAGCCGAGTCCCTTTGCCTGCAGCCAAAATCACGGCCGCGACATTACTCATGGTTGTCTGTGACATACGATAAAATTTCAGTAAGCGAATCAAAATAAGGAATACCTGTTTCGCGGAGCGCCTCTTCACTATACCGCGTGGGATGCTTCTTCGTCACGACCACGATGTTGGGAAACTCCTGGTGGACGAGCAGATTCTGGGCAATATCATCATTGACAAACAGGTGCTGCCGATCAGCTGGCGCCCGCTCGCGCACTGCTTCTTCTTTCTTTTCCTGTACGATCACCAGCTGGTCAAAGTACGGGGTCAAATTGGTGGCTGCCAACTTTTTCTTTTGAAATTCCACGCTCCCGCCCGTAAGCAGAATCACTTCGCTCGCATACTGACGCAGCTGCTCCAGAAAATATTGCGCATCCGGCGCCTGATAGGATCGAGAAAAAAGTTGATCCAGTTGTGGATACAGATGCTCGCGAGAAACATGATACCCAAGACGATCGAGCAAATCCATCTGCCGATCAAAAGTATATTCAAAATATTGCCCCGTTGGACCATGCACAGCCAAATCCAAAGTGCTGCGAAAATCCGCACGAGAAATCCCGCTCGCCACAAACACTACCTCCATATCCGCCACAAAATCTGCCGTATTGTACAAAGTATTGTCAAAATCAATAAACGCCTTGTCGAACATAAGGAAAAATTATGGGAGCACGCTCCACAGATGATCAAAAATCGCGCGCTGCGTTTCGAAGATCCCTTGATTCTCGATCACGACCCCCACTGGTTCGCCCTGCGTATTGAGCGAGATCGAAGCCGTCTTGCCAGGATACAGCACAATGTACGTTGGCGTCGCAGATTTCTTATTTAGCCATTTGCGTTCGTCGAGCCCGCGCAACTCTCCCCCATCGCCGAGCGCAATCACCCGCACCTGAATCCCCTTGGCCACGCGCGCATCACTAAATCCAGGAAAGTTTTCGTAGAGATATTTGCGCACGCCTTCGGCCGAATAGATGCGATAGAGTTTTTCGGATGCGGCTTCGCTGGTCGCGAGTACATCTTCGAGGAGCGACTTCAGATCCTCGCGCTCGAGATATCGAGCCACGGGTCGTTCACCTTCGCGACGATGCAGGGCCGAGAGTTCTGGCACAACCCGCGCCAATTCGTGTTTGGCCGTGGCCAATGTCGCAGTCTGCGCCTCGACCAGCGCATAGAGCTTGTCTGGAGATTCGGCTACAAAATGCTGACGGCTGTCTTTGTGATAAAAATCCACCAGTCCCTGATCTTTCAGCCATTTCAAGGCATCGTACGTTGTACCGCGATTGAGATGACAATATTCGGCCAGTGTGCGCACGGAGCTTGGACCAAAGTAGACCAAAGCCAGGTACACGGCCGTGTGTTTGTCAGAAAATCCCAACTTCTTGAAAATGCTTGCGTCCATACGCCAGACTTTTTTAGAGATATTTTTTAGCATAGCACGCCCGGAAACGCTGTCAATTTTTCTTCGACAGCTACTGTGGACAAGCCATTGACACTAGAGTATTCAGGTGTTAGACTTGGACTGTTCGCAAAGCGCGAACGAAAAGGAGAAGAAATCATGGCAGAAGACAAACTCGGTGAATATAAGTACTTCATGAAAAAACCGGGCAAGCCCGAGCTGGTGGACATCACCCGGCAAATGCATCGCGTGCAGGCAAACAATTTTGACCACGTGATCTTTCTCGACAATCTGTACGAATTGTCTCTGAAGCAAGAAGAACAGATCAAACAACTGCAAGCAGATCTCGCACTTGAACGAAAGAGCTACGAGCTGACCCAAGGGCTTCTCACTCAGGCAGAAAGTCGAGAAATCTCCCATGAGGATCGTCTGGCCGAACTTGATGCTGCACTTGTTGTTGCAGGGCGAAAACTCGAAGATCAGGAAAGCATGATCGATCGGGTAAGAGCCCTGATGGCAGAAGCATCCGATCAGGGATCAAACCAATCGACCAAAATTTCTTTGGCTGTGGCCCGCGCTCTGGACAAGGTCCACGACAGCGCAACTCATGGATTTCTCAAACGAGTAAAAGGCTGTACATGCCAAGGCTGCGCCGAACTATAGTCATATCCCCCTCGACCAACACTCGAGGGTTTTATTTTCGCCTCCGACCACGTCGGAGAGACGAATCCTGCCGAAGCCTAGCCAGGGCGAAGGCGGATTTGCATTGACAATCCCGTGGCATCTTGTTATTCTCTACGCAGTGTCAATCCGACACAAGAAGGAGGCAATCATGTCGAGGAAAATCCTGTTTCTATCTGACGATGAAGAAGGCGAGATCGACGTCACCGAGGTAATTGATCGGTACCTGCTCGAAGCTATCAAGGGCGAAATTCTCTTTGTCGCCACAATAGAACAGCTCAACAAAAAAGTAGCCGAACTGACCAAGCAGGCAGAGGACAGTCAGATCGCCTATTATGCGGAACATACTGCACACAAAGATACGATGAAGCAGTTGCAAGAAGCCTTGCAGAATCAGGCTCATATCGAAAAAGATTTGAAGCTTGCAGAGGAGGAATTTCAAAAGGTCAACAAGTTCTATTATCAAGTACTTGAAGTTCTGCAAAAATTGGAACAGAGCGATGATCATCCCGAAATTACCGAAGCGATCGAACGCGCGGTGAGTATGGGTCACGTCAACACAAAAAAAGACTTTTTCCAGATGGAGCCTACCTGTTTTTGCTCAGGCTGCACTCGGGCCAGAGTCCGAGAACAGCAGGCACTCAAACAGAAAAAGAAGAACCAAAAAAAGAAAAAGTAAGCGTATTCCCTCGACACTGTTCGAGGGTTCTTGCTTGATGGAAAAATCCTGTGCGATTGGTGGAACCTAGCCTCGCGCGTCTGTGCATCCCCAATTTCTTGTGCTC
>CAYNXQ010000032.1:0-8761 GCA_964401185.1 uncultured Gammaproteobacteria bacterium
GGCGACTGGCCGGGCAGTGTTTGGGGTGGCGGACGAAGCCAAGCAGTGGATACAGAGTTCGCCGGCATCACTTACGATTGCTCCAGGCAAGACGCGGACATTTATTTTTACCATCTCGGTGCCCAAAGACGCCGAACCTGCGGGGCATTACCTGGGTTTGTTTGCCGAAGAAAAACCATCGGGTAGCGGGGTTGGTATTGTTGGTCGAGTCGGTTCACTTCTTTTTCTCTATACCAGCGGTCAATTGCACGAAAATATTACCCGACGGTTTTTTTCTCCAGCTCACTACTTGAACACACACCTACCAATCCAGTTTTTTCTTCAGCTAGAAAATGTTGGCACAGTGCATGTCGTGCCTACGGGTGTCGTTCAGATTAGCAATGCGCGCGGGACTGTAGTGGAACAGATTCCACTCAATCCTGATCAAAGAAAGATCTTACCAGGAGGGCGATTTGATCGTACCTACACACTCACATCTGTGCCCTGGTCGAGCATCGGTCCCATGACGGCGACTCTGCTGATCCAGTATGGCACGACCAACCAGACAATCATTGATACTGTGTCATTTTGGTATGTCCCATTGTGGGCAATTGTGGGCGCACTTGTTGTCATCGTAGGCTTGATTGTGGTTGTAAAATTGTTCCGCCGTCGTTCATAGTTTTTTCATGAAAGAATTTTTTCGAAGACAATTGGTTTTTCTTTTTAGCCTGATAATAGGGATAAGCCTATTGAGTTTTGTGGTTTCGGCGCCAAATGCAAAGGCAGATACCAGCGACGGCACTGTGACGATTAATGCGAGCGTGCCTGGACCTCCAAGTGGGCCAACACCACCACCTCCGCCAGCGCCGACTCCTACTCCACCACCTCCTGCGCCGACCCCAACCCCAACACCGCCGCCACCGGCACCAACACCAACTCCGACACCCCCACCACCTGGCGGCCCCTCTGGCCCGACCGGTCCAATCGTTCCGCCAGAAGAACATTTGACAGAGAGTAGAGTAAGTGTTTTCGGGGCGCAGGGAACAGTTCAGTTATCGTTTGCCAATGGTCAAGTGTCGGATTTGATTGGTGATCCGCTGCTCTTCTCTATTCACGAGAGTAGTCTTGCGTTCAAGCCAGTGACCCTTTTGCGGATTGTGGTTGATGGTCAATACACTACTTTTGTCTTGAACCCGACAGATGCGCGTTACTACGCGACGGTAACACTTGCCACGCTTGGCGGGCACAACGCAGCGATTACTGTTCAGTACGACGATGGGTCTTCCGACATACTGCCATTTGTGATCCAACAAGTACCGGCCGGACAGGTAGTCGACGATACCACTGCCGAACCCGTCTCTGGAGTCGTGGTCACGTTGTATGATGCGCAGACAGGACAAGTCTGGCCAGCCGAAAATTATCATCAGCACAATCCGCAGCTTACCGGCCCAGGCGGACTGTATGCATTTATTGTCCCCAATGGACAGTATCAGATCGTAGCCACCAAATCCGGATATCACGATCGGCAAACATTCAATTTTGGCATCCTGGCAAATGTGGTCAATCGCCAAGTCACCATGGTAGAGCAGGTACCAACACTTCTCCAGATAATCAACCCCAAAAATCCAGTGGTGGTGAATACCGTTCGGGTGGTTCAGCATGCCGTCGACAAAATAGTTGAATATCAGCATCTGGCTGCCAATATCGTAGAGGATGTCGCCACGAATCCACAGGTCCAACTAGTCACACGAAATTATGTTGCGCCAACAGCGATCGGAATCGCCGCTGCGGTAGTGGTGCCGTCGTTATGGAGCATCATCTTGCCGCTGCTTCGCTTTCTCTTTTTGCAGCCGCTCCTCTTGGTGGGCAAGAAAAAACGCAAAGAATGGGGGCAGGTCTACAATGGCCTTACCAAATTACCGATTGATCTTGCAATCGTCCGTCTGATTCGCGCAGATACGCGTCGTCTGGTGCAAACACGGGTAACAGACACCGACGGCCGCTATATTTTCATCGTCGAGCCTGGCACCTATCGGATTGAGGTAGACAAAAAAGATTTTGTATTTCCGTCTCGATTTCTTGCCAATGTGAAGACCGATGGTCAAATGCTTGATATTTATCATGGCGAAGAAATTATCGCGACCGAAGATGGGGCAACGCTCACTCCGAATATCCCACTTGATCCTATTGAGGAGACGAGAGCGCCAGGAAGAATCCAGTGGCAACACCGATTGTTTGTACTCCAGCATTTGATTGCCATGCTTGGAATTTTTACTACTGCCGCAGCGCTGTATATTTCTCCAACTTGGTATATCGCAGGGTTCCTTGCACTGCATCTATTCCTCTATGGCGTTTTCTTGCGCTATGCCTCGCCAGGCAAACCCAAGGGCTGGGGCGTAGTCTATGATATAGACAACAAGAAACCATTGCACCAAGTGGTGGCGCGCCTATTTACCAAGGAATACAACAAATTGGTAGATACTCAGCTCACTGATGCGCATGGCCGGTATGCCTTTTTGGTCGGACCGAATGATTATTATGTGACATTCGAAAAAGAAGGCTATAAAAAGCATCAGACGCCAGATATCCTGCTCAAAAATAAGCCCGAGAAAGTTGTTTCGGTAAAACATGACATCGGTCTTGAGCCAGCTAGATCAGGAGGCGAGACAGTGCCCGCAGTTTCATCGATTTCACAAGCTCCGCAGCCTCAAAATACACCACAAGAGCCGCCATTTTTCGGCTAGGGGAAAAGTTATCCACATTTCCTTCGTATTTACAGCAAAAAATCCTCCTCAAAAGGGGGATTTTTTGCTATACTTTACCTAGGCCCACATTGTATTTGCCCACAGCAAAAGGACACAATGTGTTGAATGCCGAATGTAAGCTTGTTACATGAAGCCAACACAGGTCCAACGATTAGTTTTTGATTGCCAAAAAAGGGTTTCAATACTCTTGTTTTGCGTTTTTCCGGTTATTTTTTCTTTGTTTTTTATTGTTCTATTTTCTTCACTGCTTTTCTCTGCCAATCAAGTAGATGCTACTTCTCCACCGGCCATAATTACATACCAGGGTAAACTTCTTGAAAACAGTCAGTCTGTTACCACCACCAAGTCCATGGGTTTCTTGATTTATGATTCTTTGACTGGTGGGAATTTGCTGTATACGGCCGGTGGAACATTGTCTTCGACTTCGACAATCAATATCACACCAACACAAGGCGTCTTTAGCGTGGCACTCGGGGACACTGGTACAAATTCGATTGCTACTTCTACTTTTGCCAACAATCACACACTTTATCTCGAGGTCATTATCTCGGGCACAGTTCTCTCACCGCGCAAACGCCTGAATTCTGTCCCATACGCCATCAACTCCGAATACCTGATGGGTATCTCGGCCACCTCCACTTCTTCGTCCACCTACATCCCGATCTCCGATGCCAATGGCAACTTTAAATTTTCTGGCAACTCTCAATCCACTTTGGTTTCTGGGGGTTTGATTTACATCGATCCAACTTCAACGATTTCCAACGGAACTTTGTTTGGTCTGGCTGTGGCTGGTGTAGAAAAATTCAAGATTGATGCCAATGGCAATGCCTTTGCCTCCGGATCATTGCGGGTAGCTGGGCTCTCGAATTGTTCTTCTTTGACTGGGGACGCCAGTGGAATCATTTCCTGTGGCACTGGGGCTGCTTTTACCTCTGCTATTACAGTAACTGATGGTATTACCACTTCGTCACTGCGCGCCAACGGTTTCTCGGTTGCCACCTCGAGCGCTAATCGTCTCGGGCTTTTCAATATCGATTCCGATGGCAGTGTCTCGACCTCGGGCAGCCTTATTTTGTCGGGCCTTGGCACATTCCAAAACGGTTTCATCTCGGGTTCTTCTTCTGTGACCAGTTCGCTTACGGTGTCTGGCGCGCTCAATGCTTCGAATACCTTGCTTGTCCGCAATTCTATCATTGTCAATCAAACCGCTGGTACATTTGATCGTGGAACATTCTTCCTCGATCCGAATGGCGCTATCACTACCTCGGGCACTGTGCGTCTCACGAGTTCAACCGCCAAATTGGGTGTTGCATCGTCATCTCCTGCTTACAATCTGTCTGTATCAGGTACCGCCTTTATCTCTGGTACCACTACATTTACCGATCGGGTGGACATCAAGGGCAAGGCAACGGCGCCAATATTCACAACTCGTATTACTGGAATAGGTCGGCCGGGTAATATGGTCGTCCGAGGTGATTATGCGTTTGTCTCTGAGGCAACACAGGATGCTATCAGAATTATTGACATCTCAAGTCCAGATTCATTGACGAATGTGGCGACCATCGCGAGTTCCACCGCTAATAAAATTCTTGATGCTGGCACCATGACAATCAATGGCAATTATCTCTACATCCTCAATGTGAGTACGACGTACATGACGATCTACGACGTCTCCAACCCAGCTCTGCCGATATTGGTATCTACCACAGCCATGATTCCGGGCCCCACCAATAATGCTACTGACATTGTGATCCAGGGTAATTACGCCTATGTCACCGGCGGATCCGCTACAGATTTCCGTATTTACGACATTACCGATCCATACAATGTCCGCCCCATGGGCATCATCAACAACAACGATCAAGGTATGGCGGCCAATGCACTCGCCAACCCAACTGGAGTAGTTGTGGTTGGGAAGTATGCCTACATCGCTAGTGGGGCATATTTAGTAGTCATCGATATTTCCGATCCGCTCAATCCGATTTATGTTGGTTCGCTCAACAATACGACTGTGGTGGCTGGCCTAGCAATACAAGGAAAGTATGCCTATATCGCTTCTGGTGGTGGGACAGGACTCTTCTCCATTGTAGACTTGAGCAATAAAGCCTCACCTGTGCTCGTCACATCAACTAGCAATATCAACGCCACCAACCTGAGTGGCAATTATCCGGTAGACCGCGAAGGTATTCTGGTGGCCGGCAATTATGCCTATATCGCAGGAACACAAGGAGTTTCTGTATTTGATATTACCAGTTCCAGCCATCCATTTTTGACCGGTATGTTGGCCAATGGGAATGCGCCAATAAGTCTTAGCAATGTCGTGGATCTGGCGATTCGTGGCAACTATCTCTTTTTCACCGACAGTGGTGCTAGTTCTTTTGTAGAGGCTGATATTACAGGTGCTGTCATCTCTACTGCCAATATCGGCGCTGCCAGTGTTGGCCGACTGGATGTATCGCAAGGCGCTCGCTTCAACCAGGGGGTCTATATTCTTGGCGGGCTCACTGTGGGCAATAGTGGTCTGTCGCTCAATGGCGATTTGAGCATCACTGCTGTCACCTCGAGCATCAGCGCTACCAATACCATACATTTCTCGCATCATGCCTATTTCTTTGTCAGCTCAACTACCGGGACACCCTACCTTTTCGACAGTTCCAATCAGGTGGTCTCGAGTACCGCATTTCCTTTCCTATCGGTCCAAAATAATGGCATGAAACTCTTCTCTATCCAGTCCAATGGCGATGTGCGCGCATCAGGTACGCTCTACGCTCATGGGGCAATCATTGGCACCCCAGGAGCGCCTGGCGACTTGGCCGAACGCGTCGACATTGCCTCCGACGACACGGTCGAAGCAGGGGATGTGATGATGGTAGATCCAGATCATCTGGATACCTATCGGCGCACAGACCAGGCCAACGAAGCCACCATTGCTGGCGTCATCTCTACCAATCCTACTATCACTGTCGGTAATGGTCGTACCAGTGTCACAGCGCCTATGGCCATGGTTGGTCGTGTGCCAGTAAAAGTTTCAGGAGAAGCTGGTCCCATTAGTCGCGGCGATCTTCTCGTTTCCGCTTCCAAGCCTGGTTTTGCTATGCGGTATGATCCCCAAATGGCCACAGCCACAGTAGCCACAGCCATTATTGGTCTTGCTACCGACGATTTCATTCCTACTGAAACAACTACCACTGGCAGCATCATGGTGCTTCTGCGTCCTGGCTGGGTAGAAAGTGGGATGCCGATGACCACCGCAGGCGTAGAGCAGCGGCTGCAATCAGGAGCCACATCGGCTGGCATATCTATGACCAATCCCGAGACCCTCGGCATTGGTCGAGATATCGATGGCAGCATCGTGTTTCTTGGTGGAGGCAATCTCAATCTCGCCGGTTTCTCGATTCTCAACGTCGCCTCAATCGTGGCTGCCAATGATGCCTGGGAAATAGACGCCCATGGTCGATTTATCACCAAAGTCGATACCTCGGCCGGTAAGAAAGAATTGTTTGCTCTCCAGTCTGCCAGCACCGACTATGTACTCTCGGGCTCGGATCAGCTGCAGCATGGCCAAAGAAGGATCGATTTCGATGCCACGACCAAAGAACTTATTGATCCAGACAAACCTATCAAGGTTGTAGTAACACCGACAACCGACTCCAACGGCCTTTATGTTTCGATCAAGGACAAGACTGGATTCACGGTCCAGGAATCCAATCATGGCACCGACGATTCTGGATTTGATTGGGTCGTCGTTGCTTCGCGCATTTCTGTTGGTCAATCGCCAAACAATTCTACTAACAACAATGTATCCACAGGCAATTTGCAAAATCAACAAGGTTCTGCATTAGGTTCAAATGATGGAAATTCTCCAGCAGGAGGTGGAGCAAATAGCGCTGACGGCTCTGTCAATTCTTCGTCAACAGTCGACACCTCCACCACCGCGCCACCAGCGCCATCACCAACCGGAGATTCGACACCATCCTCAACCCCAGAATCCTCGACAACGACGATTGTTTGGGCGCCGGTTGCATCTGATTCAACACCACCACCTCCGTCACCGGATCCGACCGTTTCTGCGGCCACGCCACCGCCAGAAATATCCCAAGAATCGGTCGGTGGAACTGCCATAAATTCGGGCGAAACATCGAGCACGCAATTTCAGTAATAAGTTATCCACATTTCCTTCGTATTTACAGCAAAAAATCCTCCTCAAAAGGGGGATTTTTTGCTATACTTTACCTAGGCCCACATTGTATTTGCCCACAGCAAAAGGACACAATGTGTTGAATGCCGAATGTAAGCTTGTTACATGAAGCCAACACAGGTCCAACGATTAGTTTTTGATTGCCAAAAAAGGGTTTCAATACTCTTGTTTTGCGTTTTTCCGGTTATTTTTTCTTTGTTTTTTATTGTTCTATTTTCTTCACTGCTTTTCTCTGCCAATCAAGTAGATGCTACTTCTCCACCGGCCATAATTACATACCAGGGTAAACTTCTTGAAAACAGTCAGTCTGTTACCACCACCAAGTCCATGGGTTTCTTGATTTATGATTCTTTGACTGGTGGGAATTTGCTGTATACGGCGGCGGGTACACTTTCAAGTACGACAACAGTCAGTATCACTCCAACCCAGGGAAATTTTACTGTTCTTCTCGGTGGAACAGGAACAAACGCACTCGCCACGTCCACATTTGCTGACAACAATGCCTTGTATCTGGAAGTGGTGGTTGGCAATACTGTCCTCTCTCCCCGCAAGCGTTTGACCACTGTCCCATACGCCATCAACTCCGAATACCTGATGGGGATTTCGGCCACCTCAACATCTTCCTCGACCTACATCCCGATCTCCGATGCCAATGGTGATTTTGCTTTCACTGGAAATTCACAGTCAACCTTGGCCTCCGGAGGTCTGATTTATATCAATCCAACTTCAACGATTTCCAACGGAACTTTGTTTGGTCTGGCTGTGGCTGGAGTAGAAAAATTCAAGATTGATGCCAATGGCAATGCTTTTGCCTCTGGAACATTGCGAGTGGCTGGACTTTCGAATTGTACGGCCATTATCTCTGACTTGGGTGGCAATTTTGCTTGTGGAGTTGGCGGATCTGCATTCTCAAGTCCGATGACTGTGACCAATGGGATCACAACCTCAAGTGTGCAGGCGGCAGGTCTCTTCATCGCCACTTCGACTGCCAATGGCGGCGGACTCTTCGCGGTCGATGCTGCAGGAAATGTCTTTTCGTCGGGCACATTGGTCTTATCCGGACAGGGAACATTTCAAAATGGCTTTATCTCTGGCTCATCATCGGTCACCAGTTCACTCACTGTCTCTGGCGCGCTCAATGCTTCGAATACGCTCCTGGTCCGAACTTCTATTCTTGTCAATCAAACGGCTGGGACGTTTAATCAAGGTCGTTTCTTTGTCGACAACTCCGGCAATCTTTCTGCGTCTGGCACGGTAAAAATTTCCACTCTGTCGAATTGTTCTGCCATTGTCTCGGATTTGAATGGCAACTTTGCCTGTGGCGCGGGCGGGTCGGCATTTTCCAACCCGATGACTGTGACCAATGGGATCACAACCTCAAGTGTGCAGGCGGCAGGTCTCTTCATCGCCACTTCGACTGCCAATGGCGGCGGACTCTTCGCGGTCGATGCTTCCGGAAATGTCTTTTCGTCGGGCACTGCTCAAATCGCTGGCCTCGCGACGCTCCAAAATGGATTTATCGCAGCTTCATCCACCGTCACCAGTTCACTCACGGTATCCGGCGCGCTCAATGCTTCGAATACTTTGCTTGTCAAAAATTTGGCAACTCTCTCTGGTGGTTTCAACGCAACTGCGTCGTCAACAGTTGGTTCGATTTTCACTGTCTCTGGCGCACTCCAGGCCTCGAACACACTGCAAGTCAGTGGGGCTGCGACTTTTTACAGTGGTTTTACCGCGCCATCATCGAGTTTCAATGACAGTGTGACCGTCTCCGGAGCACTCAACGCCTCCAACACTCTTCTTGTTCGAACTTCCATCC